>JAWWOM010000083.1:0-18621 GCA_033851655.1 Frankiales bacterium | reverse complement strand
GCTGCTCGACAAGAACATCATCGTCTTCCTGTGCACCAACGCCGTGCTGCTGCCCAAGCACCTGCACAAGTTCACGCCGCACAAGAACTTCACCTGGATGGTCCACGTCGACGGGCTGCGCGAGCGGCACGACCTCTCCGTCTCCAAGGACGGCGTGTTCGACCAGGCCGTCGCGGCGATCAAGGAGGCGAAGGCGCGCGGCTTCTCGGTCATGACGAACACGACGTTCTTCGACACCGACACCCCGCAGGACGTCATCGAGGTGCTGGACTACCTCAACGACGAGCTGCACGTCGACAACATGCAGATCTCGCCAGGGTTCGCGTACGAGAAGGCGCCGGACCAGGAGCACTGGCTCGGCGTCGAGGAGACCAGGTCGCTGTTCCGCAAGGCGTTCGCGGACGGCCGCCGGCGCAAGTGGCGGCTCAACCACTCGCCGGTGTTCCTCGACTTCCTCGAGGGCAGGCGCGACCTCGACTGCACCGCCTGGGCGATCCCGTCCTACTCCCTGCTCGGCTGGCAGCGCCCGTGCTACCTGCTCGACGACGGCTACGCCGCGACCTACCAGGAGCTGATCGACGACACCGACTGGTCGGCCTACGGGCGTGGCCGCAACCCCAAGTGCGAGAACTGCATGGCGCACTGCGGCTACGAGCCGACGGCCGTCTTCGCGACGATGGGCTCGCTCCGCGAGTCGGTACGGGCCGCTGCCGGGCGCTGACGGCTCAGCCGAACCGGCGTTCCAGCCGTCGGTAGAGCCGGGGAGCCGTCGCCCGCAGCCGGATCGGCAGGGCCAGCCAGCGTGGGCAGACGGCGCTGGGCCGGCCGCTGACCAGCACGCGTACGGCGGCGCGGGCCACCCGGTCCGGCGGCATCGGCCGCGGGAACCTGCGGTCGTACGGCCGGCCGCGCCGCTCGAAGAAGTCCGTCCGCACCACGCCGGGGAGCAGCGTGCCGACCGTGATGCCGTCGCCGCGCACCTCCTCACGGAGCACGTCGGCGAACATCTCCACCGCAGCCTTGCTCGACGAGTAGGCGCTCTCGCCGGGGACCCCGAGAGCTCCGGCGATCGAGGTCACGAAGAGCAGCCGCCCGGAACGTTGGGCGCGAAGCACCGGCAGGGCGGCCCTGGCCAGCTGCAGCGGCGCCGTCACGTTCAGCTCGACCAGCTCCGCGAGCCGGTCAGCCGACATGGCGGCCAGGTCACCGGCATAGCCGACACCGGCGTTGGCGACGACGATGTCCAGCCGCCCGAAGGCCTCCAGCGCGTGGGCGACCACCCGCTCGGCGCTGCCGGGCTGACGCAGGTCGCACTCCAGCGCGGAACCGCCGGTGCGTGCGGCCACCTCCGCCAGCTGCCCGGCGTCGCGCCCGACGGCGACGACGAGGACGCCCCGGTCGGCCAGTGCCTCGGCCACCGCGCGGCCGATGCCCTTGCTGGCGCCGGTGACCACGGCCACAGAGCCGTCCATGGCGCCGGTCGCGGGTCGCAAAATGAGTCGACGGCGGCCGCGGCGAGGCATGTGATAGTTCTACCTCGATTACGGGTGCGCTCCGCGGGCAGGCGCCTGGTGAGGGCTGCGGCGAAAGGTGGGTGCGATGCTGCTCCTGGTCATCCCGCTCGCCCTGCTCGCGGCACTGCTCTACGCGTTCTCCGACTTCTTCGAGCAGCGGGCGGCGAGCCTCGACGCACAAACCGTCAAGAGCCTGCCCGCCGTCCCGGACGACCGGCCGCGGCTGGTACGGGGGCTCTACAGCGTCGCCCGCACCATGCGGCGGCTGGTGCACGACCGCCGGTGGTTCGCCGGCTGGGCGATCGGCACGGTGGCCCTGTTCGTCCAGGCAGCGGCGCTGCACCTGGGTTCGGTCGCCGTCGTGCAGACCCTCCAGGTGACCACGCTGCTGTTCGCGATCCCGCTCTCGACGGTCTACGGCGGGGCGAGGGCCGGCTGGCGCGACTATGCCGGCGGGCTGCTGGTCTGCGCCGGCCTGGTCGCGGTCATCGCCGTGCGCGGGGGCGCCCGCGAGACCGACAGCGACAGGCCCTCGGTGCTGCTGTTCCTGCTGGTGGCGCTGGTCGTCGCCGCTCTGGTGCTCGTCGCGATCCGGTCCCCGGGCCCGGTACGGGTCACGGCGCTGGCCACGGCGGCGGGCGTGGCGTTCGGCAGCAGTGCCGCCCTGGTCAAGCTGACCACCAACGACTTGACCGACATCGGCGTCGGCGGCACGGCGCGGGACTGGCCCGGCTACGCGCTGGCCATCGCGACCGGCACCGGCCTGGTGATCCAGCAGCTCGCGTTCGCCTCCGGCCGGCTCGCCGCCGCGACCACCGCGATGATCGTGGCCAACCCCCTCGTCGGCTACGTCATCGCCGTCCTGGGCTTCGGCGAGCACCTGCCCTCGGCGTCGCCGAGGCTGCTCGGCATCGCCATGGGCGGCGCCTGCGCGGTCGTGGGCGTGACCATCCTGGCGCACTCCCCGGTGCTGTTCGGCGACGACGAGCCGGACGGCGGTGCCTCCGGTGACCGGCCCCTGGTCGACTCCAGCAGCTGCGGCTGACGGCGGCCTGCCGCGCACCCTGGTGCTCACCGGCCACTTCCCGCCAGCGGGCGGCGGCGTCCAGCGGTTCACCTGGGAGCTGGTCCGCCGACTGCCCGCCGACCGGGTCGTCGTGGTCGCCCCGCACACCCCAGGTGACGCGGCGTTCGACCGCCGGCTGCCCTTCCCCGTGCTGCGCAGGCACGGCTACCTGCTCAGCCTCGACCTGGACCGGATCGTCGCGCAGCACGGGTGCACGGCGGCGTGGATCCCGGCGGCAGCACCGATCGGGCTGTTCGCGCCCAGCCTGCGCCGGGCCGGCATCGGCCACATCGTCGCCTCGACCCACGGCCAGGAGATCGGCTGGCTCCGCGCGTCGCCGACCAAGGGCGCGCTGCGCGAGATCGCCGGCTGGGTCGACGTCGTGACCTACCTGACCAACTGGTCCCGCGAGCTGCTGAACAAGGAGCTGGTCGGCCCGATGTGCCGGCTGGTGGGCGGCGTCGACGTCATGGAGTACAGCCCCGGCGAGTGGCGGCCGAAGCTGCGTCCGCGCGTGGTCTCCGTGGGCCGGCTGGTCCGCCGCAAGGGGCAGGACAACCTGCTCCGGGCCTGGCCGGCGGTCCTGGCCGAGCAGCCGGACGCGCTGCTCACGATCGTCGGCGCCGGCCCGTACGCGCCGGCTCTGCAACGGCTGGCCGGCCGGCTGCGCCTCGGCGACAGCGTGGATTTCAGGGGCTACCTCAGCCAGAGTGACCAGGTCGCGGCGCTGCGCGCCGCCGACGTCCTGGTCACCCCGAGCCGCGACGACCGGCACGGGCTCCAGACCGAGGGGCTGGCCCTGACGACGCTCGAGGGCTCGGCGGTCGGGCTGCCCGTGGTGGTCGGCCGATCCGGCGGCAGCGCCGAGTCGCTGGTCGACGGCACCACCGGCTTCCTCGTCGACACCGGACCGGAGGCCCTCGCGGCTCCGATCCTGGCGCTGCTCGCCGATCCGGAGCTGGCCCGGACGATGGGGAGCGCCGGCCGGCAGTGGGTGCGCGACTCGTTCAGCTGGGACGCCTCCGCCGACGTCCTGCGCCGGCTGCTGACCACCGGGGGCGACGCGTGACCGATCGCGCGGACCGGGCATAAATTGTCGGCTGACAGGTCTTCGGTTCGATACAAGGGGCATCAGCGACACAAGGGGCATCAGCGACGCAGCCTTCGCAGGAAGGGGCCATCAGTGATGGACAGGATCCTGGTCGCGCTCGAGCGGGCCGGCGCCCGCGGAGCGAGCCTGGTCGGCTGGGCGCTGGCGACCCTCACCCGCGTGGGCACGGGGCGCCCTAGCCTTCGAAGCGGCCGGTGACCGGGCCTCGGCGAGGCTCCGGCAGCCCCGCACTGCAGGCCATGCTGCCGGTGCTCGTGGCCGAGCTGCCAGATGTGCTCGACGAGGTCGGTGAGCTGCTCAGGGACGGTTGGTCGGACTACGCCGAGTTCCTCGACCGGCACCGGGAAGAGGTGGCAGCCGCCGGTGCGGTCGCCCTGAGCCGGATCGTCGAGCTCAGGGACGGTGGCGTCGAGCTGGGTCGCAGCCCCGGTCCCGTGGAGCCCGATGTGGTCGGCACCCTGTTCGAGGAGATCGGCAGGGTGCAGTGGCAGCGGGGCAACCGGCTCACCCTGCTCCTTTCTGCCTACCAGACCGGTGCGCGGGCGGCCTGGCGGCAGATCGCCCGGGTCGCCGTCGAGCTGGACGTGCCGGCCGCTGAGCTGGCGGTGCTGGCGGACGGGTTGTTCGGCTTCGTCGACCAGCTGTCGTCGGCCTCGGCCCGCGGCTACGTCGCCGAGCAGTCGGAGGCCGCCGCGGGACGGGAGCGCGCCCGCGCCGACCTGGCCGACCTGCTGCTGTCCGGCAGGGGCGACCCGCGGGCGGTCGAGGACACGGCTCACCGGGCCGGCTGGCCGCTGCCGGTCACGGCGGCGATCGTCGTGGCCGAGGGCGACCACCCGGCGGCTCTTGACGCGCTCACCCGGGGCAGCGGCGAGGGGTGGCTGCCGGTCAACCGGGCCGAGGGCTTCGGCCTGATCCTCAGCGACCCCTCCGCGCCCGGCCGAAGACGCCGGCTCGCCGAACAGCTGGCCGGCTGCTCGGCCGTGGTGGGGCCGACGGTGCCGTTGTCGCGGCTGCCCGGCTCGCTGCGGATGGCCAAGGTCGCCTTGCGGCTCAAGCGTTCAGGGGTCATCCTCGACGACCCGGTGTTCCTCGACGAGCACCTGGACGCGCTCATCGTGCACCAGGACGGCCCACTGCTCGCTGCGCTTCAGAACCAGGTGCTCCAGCCCCTGGCCGCCCTGCCCCCGGTGACCCGGCGCCGACTCGAGGAGACGCTCGGGTCCTGGCTGCGGCACATGGGCGACCGCGGCGCCGTTGCCGAGGAGCTGCACGTCCACCGGCAGACCGTGCGTTACCGGCTGGCCCAGCTGCAGGAGCTGCTCGGCGAGGCGATGACCGACCCGGCGCGCCGGCTGCAGCTCACGCTGGCCCTGGGCTGGCGCCCCGTACCCCTGCCCGACCGTGAACCGGCCGCCGTGCCCGCAGCACCCGCACCGCCGGCGATCGACCTGCAGGCCCTGGAGCAGCGCCGGCCCAGTTGATCGCTAGGCCGGATCGAAGCTGAGCTCCTCGGTGCGGCTCGGCATCATCAGCAGGAAGCCGACCGTGACGACGGCGAGGACGGCGAGCCCGACGAAGACGTCGTGGGACGCCGCGTTGAGGGCATGCCGTACGAACTCGCCGGCCGGCGAGGTGCGCGACGTCCCGTGAGCGCCGATCGCGACGCTGGCGGCGTCGGCGCCGTGGGGCAGCGTACCGGCGAGGGACGCCGGCGGGTGGGCCAGCCGATGGGAGAGGGAGGCGTTGGCGATCGCGCCGAAGATGGCTGCCCCCACGGCACTTCCGATGGAGCGGCAGAACATGTTGGCGCCGGTCACCACGCCTCTGCGCTCCCAGCCGACGACCGACTGGACCGCGACCAGGGTCGGGCTGGCGACCAGCCCCAACCCCACGCCGACGACGAAGCACACGGCGGCGACCTGCCACAGCGAGGTGCTGACGCCGAGCAACAGAGCGAGCAACGTGCCCGCGATCGCGGCGACGGAACCGATCAGGGAGGTGTTGCGGAAGCCGATCCGCAGATAGAGCCGGCCAGCGAACGCTGCCGCCAGCGGCCAGCCGACCGTCAACGCTGCCAGGGCGAACCCCGCGGCGACGGCACTCGCGCCCAGCACGCCCTGCGCGTAGGTGGGGACGTACGACGTCAGCCCGATCACCAGCGCGCCCACCGCGAGGGAGACCAGGTTGCCACCGACGAGGACACGCCGGCCGAAGACCCACAGCGGGAGTACGGGTTCGGCCGCCGCGCGCTCGACCGCGACGAAGGCCAGCAGCGAGAGGCCCGCCACGCCGAGGATCGCCACGCTGGTGGCGGATCCCCAGGCCCAGGCGACGCCGCCCTCGAGCAGACCCAGGATGGCCAGCGAGCAACCGGTGGTGAGCAGGGCGGCGCCGGTCCAGTCGATCGTGTGCTCGCGGTGCGCGACGTTCTCCTTGAACCGGCGGGACAGCGTGACCCAGGCGACGGCACCGAGCGGCAGGTTGACGAAGAAGATCCAGCGCCAGGAGAGGTACTGCGAGAACAGCCCGCCCAGCGTCGGGCCCACGACCGCGGCAATGCCCCAGACGCTGGCCAGGTAGCCCTGGACCCTGGCCCGCTCCTCCACGGTGTAGAGGTCGCCGACGATCGTCATGCTCATCGGCTGTACGGCGCCGGCGCCGATCCCTTGCACAGCGCGGAACGCGATGAGCGACGGCATCGACCAGGCCAGCCCGCAGAGTACGGAGCCGACCAGGAACGTCGCGATGCCGAGGAACATCAGCGGCCGCCGGCCGACCACGTCGGCGAACTTGCCGTACAGCGGAACCGTGACGGCCTGCGTCAGCAGGTAGATCGAGAACAGCCACGGGAACTGGCTGAAGCCCCCCAGGTCCTTGACGACCGAGGGGACCGCCGTGGCGATGATGGTGCTGTCGAGGGCGACCAGGCCGGTGCTGAGCATCAGCGCTGCAAGCACCGGGCCGCGCTCGGAGCGGAACCCCACCGCCGTCGGGGGGCTGGTCGTCGCGGTCACGCTGCCGGCTCCTCAGGGTTGGCTGTGGGAAGACTCCCAGAGACAACGCGACCGCCGCCACCGCATTCCTATGCGTCTGCAAACGATCTGCGCGGGCCGTGCTCAGGGCCGGCGCTGCACCCGGTCCCTGACCGCTCGGCCATCCGGGTCGTAGACCAGCCGCGACACCGGCACCGCCCACAGCTTGTCCCTGCGGTGCAGCCGTTCCGGCACGTGCGAGCGCAACCGCCCCGGCGGCCGCTCGCCCTGGCAGCCGCCGTCGTACCAGGCGTCCAGTGCGGCAGCTCCGGCCTGGACGGCGGCGAAGGCCGAGCCGGCCTCGAGCAGGTCCCCGTCCTGGGAGCCGTCAGCTGCGCGGTCGAGGTGCTCGCGCCAGAGGGTCAGCCGCAGCTCGCGGGCGAACACCCGTGCGCCGTCGCCGAGGCCGGCCGGGTCCTGCGGCTCGCGCTGGTCCAGCGTCTCGTCCAGGACCGCGCAGGACAGCTCGCTGTCGTGGGTCCACGAACGCCGGTTGAGGTTGTCGGACCCGACCATCGCCCAGACGTCGTCGATCACGACCACCTTGGCGTGCACGTACACCGGCGTTCCGGCGTGGTTCTCGACGTCGTAGATGGCGAAGCGGTTCCCGCCGGCAGCCCGGCAGACGTCGATCGCCTGCTCGCGCCCGAGCAGGCTGGGCTTCGCGGCCTTGCCGTCCTTGTCGGCCCACCGCGGCACCACGGCCACCAGGTGCAGGCCCGGGTCGCCGGCGAGGGCCCGGCCCAGCAGCCGGGCGATGCCCGGGGCCCACAGGTACTGGTCCTCGATGTAGATCAGCCGGTGCGCGCGGCCGAGCACCTTGCGGTAGGCCGCGGCGATGCTCCGCTCCCCCAGTGGCGCGAACGGGTAGCGGCGCCAGCGGGCGGGATAGGTGCGCAGCACCTGGACTGCGTGCGGACCGGCCTCCGGCGGGTCGGGCAGCGGGTCCGCGAGGGCGGTGCCGGTCAGCGCGCCCGCGTGGTAGCTCCGGTCCCACACCATCCGCAGCGGGCTCGGCAGGTCCAGCGCCGTGCTGCCCTCCCAGCGCTCGCGGAAGGTCAGCGCCAGGTCGCTCACCGCAGGCCCCTGGATCTCCACCTGTACGTCGTGCCACGGCGGCCGCTTGCCGTAGACGTCGGGGAAGGGCATCGCCTGCGGGTCGCCGGCGTGGTCGGCGTCGTCGTTGCGGCTGCGGGCGAGGTCGATCCCCCCGAGGAAGGCGACGTCCCTGGCCGGCGCCGCCGGGTGCTGGGCGACCACGAGCTTCTGGTGGTGCGAGCCGCCCCGGCGGGTGCGCGGGTCGAGCAGCACGTCACCTCCCGCGTCCTGCACGTCCCTGGCGAACGCCGCGTTCTCCGGCTCGCTCTGCTCCAGCTTGTTGGGCTGCGACCGCCAGACCAGGCCGTGGACGTCGACGCCACGCCGCACCGCCGCGGCGACCAGCTCCGACACCGAGCTGCCGGGACCGTCCAGCAGCTCGTCGCCGTCCACCCGGAACGCGGCGATCTGCAGCCGGTCCCCCTGACCCATCGAGGAGACGACCTCGTGCAGCCTGGCGAAGTAGGACCGGCCGTGGATGTGGGCACTCACCAGGTTGCCGGTGCTGAACGCGCGGATGTCCGAGGAGCGGTTGCGCCGTTCGCCCGGGCTGAGGAACCAGGCGGTCAGGTCGAAGGCCATCCGCAGAGTGTGCACCACCGGAGAACTATCCGGCGGCGATGAACGCCCGTACCGCGTTGGCGACCAGCTGGACAGCGATCGCGGACAGCAGCAGACCGAAGATCCGGGTCAGCAGCACGATGCCGCTCTCGCCGACCAGCCGGATGATGTTGACCGAGAACCGCAGCACCACCAGCAGCACGAGGTGCACCAGCAGCACGCCGACGGCGATGGCCAGGTAGTCGGCGAGCGGGTGTGGACCACGCTGCGCGTCCCGTACGAACACGATGGTCGCCACGATCGCTCCCGGGCCGGCGAGCAGCGGGGTGCCCAGCGGCACCAGGGCGACGTTGACGTCGGTGACCTCGTCCGGCTCCTGGCGCCGGCCGGTCAGCAGCTCGAGGGCGACCAGGATCAGCAGCAGGCCACCGGCGGCCTGCAGTGCCGGCACGGTGATCCCCAGGTAGACCAGGATCTGCCGGCCGAGCACGGCGAACAACGAGATGACCAGGAACGCCACCCCGACCGCCTGACCGGCGAGGCGGCGGCGCACCTTGGCCGTCCGGCCAGTGGTCAGCCCGAGGAAGACCGGGATGGTGCCGAGCGGGTCCATGATGACGATGAGGGTCGCGAAGACCTCGCCGAGGAGCTTGCCGTCGAAGGTCATCCGCTGACCCGGGCCCTGGCCACGAGTGCCTCGTAGGCAGCCGGCGACGTGGTCTCGCAACCGATCCGGTCGCCGGTGAAGCTGCCGTGGTCGTCGCTGGATCCCGTGGCCAGCAGCTGAAGTGACTCCGCGAGCGAGCTCAGCCGGTGCCGGGTCGGCGCGGAGTGGTCGGGGTGGTCGACCTCGATCCCGTCCAGCCCGGCAGCGGCCATCGCGGCGATGACGTCGTCCCCGACCACCGCCCCGCGGGTCTCGGCGCCCGGGTGGGCGAGCACCGTGACACCGCCGGCAGCGCGTACCAGCGCGATCGCGGCCAGCGGGTCCATCGCGTGCTTGGCCACCCACGCCCGGCCGCCGTCGCCGATCCACTCCGGCGTGAAGGCGGCCCCTGCATGGGCCACCACGCCGGCCTGTACGAGGGCCCGCGCGATGTGCGGCCGGCCGACCGCACCGTCCCCGGCCAGCGCCGCCACCACCGCGTGCTCGACCGGCGCGCCCAGCGAGCGCAGCAGCTCGACCATCTCGGTCGCCCTGCGGCGGCGGTCCTCGCGCAGCGCGTGGAGCTCGTCGGCGAGAGCCGGCTCGGCCGGGTCGAACAGGTAGCCGAGCAGGTGCAGGCCGACCACCTCGCCGGAGCCGGGATCCTCGACAGCGCAGGAGATCTCGGCCCCAGGCAGCAACGTCAGACCGCCCGGGAGGGCACCGGCGGCGGCCGCCCAGCCGGCCGTGGTGTCGTGGTCGGTCAACGCGACCACGTCCAGCCCGGCGGCGGCAGCGCGAGCCATCACCTCGGCCGGCGGACGCGTACCGTCCGAAGCCGTCGAGTGAACGTGCAGGTCGATACGCATCGCCGCCAAGGCTAGCCGTGACCCATAGACTGCGCGGATGAGCCCTTCCCTGGCCGAGCTCGCCGACCGGGCCCTCGATGAGGTGCGCCGGCTCAAGGTCGGCTACGGCGACGTCCGCGCCGTACGCGAGGACGCGGAGTCGGTCGACGTGCGCGACGACCGGGTCGAGTCCGTGTCCCGCGACTCCAGCAGCGGCGTGGGCATCCGGGTGCTGGTCGACGGCGCCTGGGGCTTCGCCGCGACGTCCGACCCACAGCAGGTCCGCGCAACGGCCGCCCTTGCCGTCGCCATCGCCAAGGCCAGCAGCCATCTGCGTGGCGGCGCCAGGGTCAAGCTCGACGACACGGCTCCGGCCAGCGGTTCGTACACGACGCCCCACCTGCGCGACCCGCTCGAGGTGCCGCTCGCCGAGCGGATCGGCCACCTGCTCGAGGCGACGGCCGCGGCGAGGGAGGTCGAGGGCATCTCCTACGTCGAGGCGACCACGGACGCCTGGCGCAGGCACACGGTGTTCCGGTCGACAGAGGGCGCCCGGATCGAGCAGACCGTGCTGCAGACCGGCGCCGGCCTCACCGCCTGGGCGATCGGCGGCGGCGAGGTGCAGACCCGGTCCTACCCGAACAGCTACCGCGGCCAGTACGTCACCGGCGGCTGGGAGGCGGTCGTGGCCATGGACCTGGCCGGCCACGCGAAGGCCACCGCCGCCGAGGCGGTCGCGCTGCTGACCGCACCCGAGCTGCCCTACCGCGAGGACGCCACCGTCGTCCTCGACTCCAGCCAGCTCTCCCTGCAGGTGCACGAGTCGGTCGGGCACCCGCTCGAGCTCGACCGCATCTTCGGCATGGAACGCGCGTTCGCCGGCACCAGCTTCGTCGAGCCGGACGACCGCGGCCGGCTGCAGTACGCCGCCCCGCTGGTCTCGGTCACCGCCGACGCGACGACCCCCGGAGCCATGGGCACGTTCGGCTTCGACGACGAGGGGGTGGCCGCCGGCAGCAACGACCTGATCCGGGACGGCCTGCTGGTCGGCTTCCTCACCAACCGCGAGACGGCGGCAGAGGTCGGCCTGCGCTCCAACGGGACCGCCCGCGCCGAGTCGTGGGGCACCATCCCGCTGATCAGGATGAACAACGTCTCCCTCGAGCCGCGCGAGGGCGACCGGGCCTCGATCGTCGCCGACACCACCGACGGGGTGCTGCTGGTCACCAACCGTTCGTGGTCGATCGACGACCGCAGGGACAATTTCCAGTTCGGCGTGGAGGCCGCGTACGAGATCAGGAACGGACGGCTCGGTCGCCTGTACCGAAACGGCAGCTATGCCGGCCGGTGCGTCGACTTCTGGCGGTCCTGCGACGCCCTCGGCGGCCCCGACGACTGGCTGACCTGGGGGGTGCCGAACTGCGGCAAGGGCCAGCCGGGGCAGGTCGCCCGTACGGGACACGGTGCCTCGACCGGCCGGTTCCGCGCCACGGTCGGTGTCCGGTGAGTGGCTACGGAGCCGACCGGCTGCTCGGTCTCGGCGAGGCCGCGCTGGCCACCGATGGCGTGGACGAGGTCGAGGTCTACCTGCACCGGGCCGACACGGCGCTGACCCGGTTCGCCGACTCCCGGATCCACCAGAACGTCGCCCGGTCCGACGGCCAGGCCAGGGTGCGCGTGGTCGTCGACGGCAACCGGGTGGGGGTGGTCGCGACCAACGACCTCAGCCCCGAGGGGGTACGGGCAGCTGCGGCGCAGGCCCGCGAGATCGCAGCGCTCACCCCGGCCGACCCGCGGTGGCCAGGCCTCGCCGACCCGGCCCCGTACGGCGAGGCCGCACCCCCCGACCCGGCGACCGCCTCCGCCGACCCGGCCTGGCGGGCCGACCTGGTCGCGCGGATCCTGGCCGAGCTGCCGCGCAACGTCTACGGCGCCGGCACGGCGGAGACCGACCACGCCGAGCAGGCGGTGGTCAACTCGCGGGGGGTGCGGGCCTACGCCCGGACCACCAGGGCCGCAGCGAGCATCCTCGCCAGCGGTGCCGACTCGACCGGCTGGGCCCAGGCCAGCGGTCCGGGCATCGACGCGCTCGACGCGGCGGCGCTCGGCCGGACCGCCGCGGACAAGGTGCTGCTCGGCGCCCACCCGCGCGAGGTCGACCCCGGTCACTGGGCGGTCGTCCTCGAGCCCGGCGCGACGCAGGTGTTCGCCCAGTGGCTGGGCTGGTCCGCCGTCGGCGGCAAGGCGGTCTTCGAGGGCCGCTCACCGCTGTCCGGTCGCATCGGCAGCCAGGTCTGCTCGCCCCTGGTGACGCTCCTGGACGACCCGACGTCGCCCCTGCTGCCCGGGGTGCCGTTCGACCCGGAGGGCACGCCCGCCGGGCGTCACCTGCTGATCGACCGCGGCGTGGCCGTGGGCGTCACGCATGACCGGGCGAGTGCCGCGCTCGCCGGGGTCACCTCCACCGGTCACGCGCTGCCCGCGCCCAACCACTCGGGCGGGTCGGCGACGCACCTGATCCTCGAGCCCGGTACGGACAACGTCGACCGGCTCGTGGAGGGACTGGACCGGGGGCTGCTGGTCACCCGGTTCCACTACACCAACCTCGTGCACGCCATGACCTCGACGATCACGGGGATGACCCGCGACGGGACCTTCCTGGTCGAGGACGGCCGGATCGTCTGCGGGGTAAGGAATCTGCGTTTCACCCAGTCGATCCTCGAGGCCCTCGGCCAGGTCGAGGCTGTCGGTTCCGAGTGCGAGGTCTCGACCGACGCGTTCGACGGCGCGTGCGCCTCGCCGGCCATGCGCATCTCCCGGTTCCACTTCACGTCGACGAGCGGACACTGATGCCGACCTGCCCCGGCTCCGGCCGATGACCGGCCCGTTCGACCTGACCGGGCGGGTCGCCCTGGTGACCGGAGCCGGCAGCGCCACCGGCATCGGCTGTGCGGCCGCAGCACTGCTCACCGAGATGGGTGCCGCTGTCCTGCTGACGGCGACCAGTCAGCGGGTGCTCGACCGGGCAGCCGAGCTGCGGGCAGCCGGCAGGGACGCCGTCGCCGTGCTCGCCGACCTGACCGACCCGGAGCAGGCGGCCGGCGTCGCCGAGCAGGCCGGGTCGCGCTGGGGTCGGATCGACGTCGTGGTCAACAACGCCGGCATGGTCTCGGTGGGCGAGCCGATGCTCCAGGAGCGCTCCCCGGAGGAGGTCACGCTGGACCAGTGGCAGGCCGGCTTGCGGAGGAACCTCGACACGGCGTTCCTCGCCACGCGGGCAGCCCTCCCGCTGATGACCGCCGCCGGCGGCCGCATCGTGATGGTGTCCAGCCTGACCGGTCCGGTCATGGCCACCCGCCACGACGTGGTCTACGCCACCGCCAAGGCCGGCATGGTCGGGCTGACCCGGGCCCTCGCCCTCGACCTCGCCGGCCGCGGCATCCTGGTGAACGCCGTGGCGCCGGGCTGGATCGCCACCGGCTCGCAGACGCCGGACGAGTACGCCCAGGGACTGCGCACCCCGCTCGGCCGAAGCGCCACGCCGGCCGAGGTCGCGGCCGCTGTCGCGTTCCTGGCCAGCCCCGGCGCCTCGTACATCACCGGCCAGGTCCTCGTCGTGGACGGCGGCAACTCGATCGCCGAGGCGCGGGCCTGACGGTCAGTCGGGGATGCCGGCCATCCGCGGTGCCGTCATCCGCGGCGACTCGGTGCCGTAGCCGAGCATCTCGTACGCGGCCGGCCCGGCCACCCGGGCGTCCACCAGCGCGAGGTTCTCCAGCAGCATCAGCCCAGCGCTCGACGGCCACAGGATCGCCCACAGCCAGATCCCGGAGGCCTCGCCGATGAAGGACGCCTGGTCCTCGTGGCCGGCGCCGCCGTCCACCTGCCACAGCGGCGTCGGGTGGCCGTCGGTGGCCAGCTTGGCGGCGTAGGGCCCGGTGAGCTCACCCGGATCGGTGCCGTCGATGCCGGCGAACCGCGCGCCGAGGCCGATCGCCGGCTCCTCGGCGATCAGC
Source organism: Frankiales bacterium (assembly GCA_033851655.1). Classification (GTDB taxonomy): domain Bacteria; phylum Actinomycetota; class Actinomycetes; order JAWWOL01; family JAWWOL01; genus JAWWOL01. The sequence goes on along the minus strand of JAWWOM010000083.1, from coordinate 4,726 downwards.
ACCAGGTCGGCCGGCCCACCCAGCGGTCCCGGGCCCGAGCAGCAGATGATCGTCGCGCCGGCTCCCGTACGGTCGTCGCCGCACGAACCGATGCCGGTGACGACCCAGCCGGACATCATCGGGTGCGGAACCCACAGCGGGACAGCGGCCTGGCGGGCCACCATGGCGATGCCCTCGGGGCTGATCTGCCCGGCGGGGACATAGGGCCGAACCTCCCCGTGGTGCTCGCACTGCCAGGCGTTGGACCAGAGGCCTGGCTCCCGCACCGTACGTCCACAGCGGGGACAGCTCGGTGGCACCTTGGTCATGTCAGGACCTGGGTCATATCCGAACGGTCGCGGCTCGAAAGCGCCCAGTCAACCCTTCGGATGGTGCAAATGTCCGAAACGGGCCCTTCGGAGCGTCAAACCGGCGAAATCATTGCTCAGTCGGGCGAGGCCTCCTCTGCCCGTACCCCCTGGACCGCCACCACCGCGATACCGGCCAGCAGGAGCAGCGCGCCCGGGATCGCCGACACCCTGGGCACCTGGCCGAGCCAGAGCCAGGCCAGCACCGCCGCCCCCGGCACCTCGAGCAGGATCACCAGCGACACGACGGTCGGGCTGGTCGTCCGGAGCACCAGGCTGAACATCGAGTGCCCCAGCAGCTGGGCGCCGGCCGTGATGGCGACCAGCTTCCACCACGACACGGCTGACCAGCCACCCAGCCGCACGTCGCCGACCAGGCAGATCGCCAGCAGCACCAGCGCCGCAACGGCATAGCAGAAAGTCGTGTACGTCAACGAGCTGACCGTACGGCGGACCTCTCCGCCGGCCGCGATGTAGACGGCGGCGAACACCGCTGCGGCTGCCGCGAGCCCATCCCCCCGCAGGCTGCGGCTGGACACCGAGAAGTCCGCCCCGGACAGCCAGCCCGCACCGACGACGGCGAGCGCGATGCCGAGCCAGACCTGCCGGGACACGTGGTGGCCCTGGAGCCGGGCGATGACGGCCTGCCACACCGGCTGGGTGGCCACCAACGCGGTCGCCGAGGCGACGGAGGTCATGGCGAGGCTGGGCACCCAGGTGGCGAAGTGCAGGGCGAGGAAGAACCCCGCAGTACCGGCGAAGCGGAGCTCACGGGGATGCAGCGCGCGGACCTCTGAACGTCGTCGCAGCAGGGTCGCCGGCCCGAGGACGACCAACGACAACGCGTTGCGCCACATCGCGATGGCCAGCACGGGGACGGTCACCGCGGCAGAGGCCATCAGCGGCCCGGACGTCGAGACGGCCGCCACGGCCACCGCCAGCATCGGCAGGTCGGCCACCGGGGGACGCGGAACCGCTGACGTCCGCGGCGTCACCACCGGTGCTGCCATGAGAGGCTGGGCGACGTGACCTCCGACGAGCTGACCCCGCTGCTGATCGACGAGGCGACGAAGAAGTCAGGCCTGGTCTGGGTCAACACCGCTGCCGGCAGCACACCGGTCTGGCTGTTGTGGCACGACGGGTCCGCGTACGTCCTCAGCGGCCCCGGCGAGCAACCCGCCGACGGTCTCGCCGACGGCGGGGCGGTCACGGTCACCGTACGCAGCAAGGACAAAGGAAGCCGGCTGCTGACCTGGGAGGCTGTTGTCTCCGCCGTCGCCCCGGACGGCGAGGAGTGGGCCGGCGTGGTCCCGCTGCTGCTGGGCAAGCGGCTCAACCTGGTCGACGGCGAGGCGGCGGCACAGCGCTGGGCAGGCGCGAACACCGTGCACCGGCTGACCCCGACCGGCCGGCTGACGGAGGCGCCGGACACGATGCCGGACCATTCGCTCGCCGCGGCGCCGGTGCCGACCCCGGCGGCGACGGAGGTGCCGATGCCGTTCACCGTGGGTGGCTCGACCCGCAAGCTGCCCCGACGCCGGCGCTGAGGCCGCTCACCTGCGGACCGGCGGCCGGCGGATCTCGCCGGTCGCGACCGCGACGACCGCGCCGCTGACCCGGCACTCGACGGCGGTGCCCCCGCTGGCGACGACGGCACACTCGAGCCTGGACGGCCGGCCGATCTCAGCCCCCTGGCGCACCGTGTAGCTCGCCTCGCCGTCGGCCGGGAGCAGGCGGTTCGCGACCAGGTAGGCCCCGAGCCCGAGCGCCGCGGAGCCGGTGGCCGGGTCCTCTCCCGACGACGGGTGGGCGCTGAGCACCCGGCAGTGCGCGGTGCGGGACTCCGCGTCCCAGGAGAACAGGTCCAGCCCGTCGACGGCCAAGGCCGACCCCAGCTGCCGCACGGCGCCGTCGTCGGGCCCAGCCCGTACGACGTCCCGGTCGTCGGCCAGCTGCAGGTAGACGAAGTCGATCCCGGCACCGGCGACCCGGGCCGCCGGCGCGTCCAGCGGCGCTCCGGGCGGCAGTGACGCCGCCTGCAGCACGGGCCCCGGCTCCACCTCCCGCCCGGTCGTGGGCCTCCCGCCGGTCAGCTCGACCGGCCCGCCGGCCCCGGAGACCTGCAGCGGCAGGACCCCCGCGCCGCAGGCCTGCCGAACGGTGCCGGGGTCGATCCGGCCGAGGGCCGCCAGGACCCACGCAGCGCCGATCGACGGGTCGCCCGCGAAGGACAGCTCGGCCACCGGCGTGAAGCTGCGCAGCCGGTAGTCCGCACCGGCCATCCGCTCGTCGTGGGTCGGCAACATCGGGAAGGCGGTCCCTGACAGGTTGAACTGCCGGGCGATCTTGTGCAGGTCCCCCGTGTCGAGGTCGTCGGCGTCGAGCACGACAGCCAGCGAGCTGCCGGCGAACGGCCGGTCGGTGAAGACATCCACCACGCGGTAGTGCAGGGTCGGCATGCTCCGACGTTAGTGCCTCCCCACCGGGCGGGGCACGTCAAGCGTGTCTGGCGCAGCGTGGCTTCTCGATTGACCCGCGGCGGTAACCTCAACGCCGTGAGCAGCGCGCCGAGCCGGATCTACATCGCGCGCCTCGCCGGCGTAGCCGTCTTCGATCCTCAAGGCGACCAGGTCGGCCGGGTGCGTGATGCTGTCGTGGCCCTGCGGGTCGGCAGGGACAACCCGCGCGTGCTCGGCCTGGTCGTCGAGATCCAGCACCGCCGGGCCATCTTCGTCCCCATCGGCAGGGTGACCTCCGCTGACGGAGAGGCCATCGTGCTCGGTACGGGCACGGTCAGCCTGCGCCGTTTCGACACGCGTCCCGGCGAGACCCTGGTGCTGGCCGAGCTGCTCGACCGCAAGGTCACCCTGCTCGACACCGGCGAGACGGCCACCGTGATCGACGCCGCCATGGAGCAGGGGCGGACCCGGGACTGGCACCTGACCCGGGTCGCCGTCCAGACCACCGGCAAGGGCATCCGCCGCCGCGGACCGGTCCGTCAGCTCCAGTGGGACGAGGTCGAGGGACTGTCCCTGCCGGAGGACAGCCAGGGTGCTGCGAACATGCTGGCCGTGTTCGAGAAGCTGCGCCCCGCCGACCTGGCGAACGTCATGCACGACCTGTCCAGCAAGCGCCGCAACGAGGTCGCCGCCGCCCTGGACGACGAGCGGCTGGCCGACGTCCTCGAGGAGCTGCCGGAGGACGACCAGGTCTCGATCCTCGCCGGGCTCGAGGAGGACCGGGCCGCCGACGTCCTCGAGGCCATGGGTCCCGACGACGCGGCCGACCTGCTGGCTGAGCTGCCGACCGCTGACGCCGAGCGGCTGCTCGAGCTGATGGAGCCGGACGAGGCTGCCCCCGTACGGCGGCTGCTCGAGTACGCCGAGGACACCGCCGGCGGCCTGATGACCAGCGAGCCGGTGATCCTGCCCCCCAACGCGACCGTCGCGGAGGCGCTGGCCAGGGTCCGTACGAGCGACATCACGCCTGCCCTGGCCAGCCAGGTCTACATCTGCCGGCCGCCGACCGAGACGCCGACCGGACGCTTCCTCGGCGTCGCGCACATCCAGCGGCTGCTGCGCGAGCCGCCGTCCTCACTCATCGGGGGGATCGCCGACACCGACATCGACCCGCTGTCGCCGGACACCCCGCTCAAGGCGCTGACGTCCTACCTCGCGACGTACAACCTCGTGGCAGCAGCGGTTGTCGACGAGAACGACCGCCTGGTGGGCGCGGTCAGCGTCGACGACGTCCTCGACCACCTGCTGCCCAAGGACTGGCGCGAGCGGACCAACGCGGTCCAGCGCGAGCTCGACGCGGCGGCCGACGATGCCCGGTAAGTCCGCCCAGCGCCGCGCGAGCCGCGGTCGCGTCGACCAGCCACGCGCACCGCGCCGCGGCCCCGACCTGCCGACCTACGACCCGGAGTCGTTCGGCAAGCTCTCGGAGCGGTTCGCCCGGTTCCTCGGGACCTTCCGGTTCATCTTCTACATGAGCGTCTTCATCCTGGTGTGGGTGGGGTGGAACACCTGGGGGCCGGCTTCCCAGCAGTTCGACCCGAGCAAGGGCAAGTACATCGGGCTCACCCTGCTCCTGTCCCTGCAGGCGTCGTACGCCGCTCCGCTGATCCTGCTCGCGCAGAACCGCCAGGCCGACCGGGACCGGGTCGCCCTCGACGAGGACCGGGCACGCAACGACCGGTCGATCGCCGACACCGAGTACCTCACCCGCGAGGTGGCCTCGCTGCGCATCGCGATGGGCGAGGTGGCGACGCGCGACTTCATCCGCGGCGAGCTGCAGCGGATGCTCGAGGAGCTGCAGGAGGAGCAGGCGCGCAGGCCCGAGAGCCCCCGGCCCGAGACCACCTGAGCCGTACGGCG
>JAWWOM010000078.1:0-10614 GCA_033851655.1 Frankiales bacterium | reverse complement strand
AGTAGGCGGCCTCGTTGAACAGCGGCGAGAGGTAGTCGGCCCGGGTCAGGAACGTGACCGCCTGGGTCCAGGTGCGGTACTCGGCGCTCTTCTCGATGCCGGTGTGCAGGTAGCCGATGACCGAGCGCGCCTGGGTGACCATCTCGCCCTCGAGCTCGAGCACCAGCCGGAGCACGCCGTGCGTCGACGGGTGCTGCGGGCCCATGTTGACGACGATGTGCTCGTCCTCGATCGGGTCGGAGGTCAGCGTGTCCCAGTCGCCGCCGCTGACCGTGTAGACCCGGCCCTCGGTGGTCTCGCGGTAGCCGCCGTACATGTCCTGACCGGTCACTGGTCCGCCGGATGTCGTGGTCATGCGTACGCCCTCCGCTCGTCCGGCGGCGGGATCTGCGCGCCCTTGTACTCGACCGGGATGCCGCCCAGCGGGTAGTCCTTGCGCTGCGGGTGTCCCTCCCAGTCGTCCGGCATCTCGATCCGGGTGAGGGCCGGGTGGCCGTCGAAGATCACGCCGAACATGTCCCAGCACTCGCGCTCGTGCCAGTCGGCGGTGGGGTAGAGCGCCACCAGCGACGGCACGTGCGGGTGCTCGACGGTGACCGCCACCTCGACCCGCAACCGGCGCCGGTAGGTCATCGAGGTGAAGTGGTAGACCACGTGCAGCCGGCGCTCGGTGCCGAGGTAGTCGACGCCGGACAGCGACGAGAGCAGCTCGAACTTCAGCGCCGGGTCGTCGCGCAGCGCCGTCGCGATCTCGAGCAGACCCGCGGCCGTCACGTGCAGGCTGAGCTCGCCGCGGTCGACGACGACCCGCTCGACCAGCTCGGCCAGGCCGGGCACCGCAGCCTGGAGGCTGTCGGTCGCCGCGTCGAACCAGCCGCCGTACGGCTTGGGCGTCGCGAGCTCGGCGACGGCGGGGACGGTCAGGCCACCGAACCCGGACGTGTCCCCTGTGCCGCGGACGCCGAACATGCCGCGCGGCGCCGGCTTGCCGGCCGCGGCGGCCTCCTCCGGGGTCCCGCCGCTGGCCTGGGGCAGGTTGCGTGACTCGGTCACAGCGACCCGCTTCCGATGTGCGCGTTGCCCTTGGTCAGCTGGAGCGGCGGCAGACCCTGGGACGCCTGGGTGTCCCGGTCGATCGGCTTGAGGTAGGGGGCGTTCTCGTCGCCGCGCCGGCTCACCTCGACCTTGCCGGAGATGTCGCCGTTCTGGATCTTCATGTGCAGCTTGAGGATCGCGTCGAGCAGCATCTCGGGCCGCGGCGGGCAGCCGGGCAGGAACATGTCGACCGGCACGATGTGGTCGACGCCCTGGACGATGGCGTAGTTGTTGAACATGCCGCCGGAGGACGCGCAGACGCCCATCGCGATGACCCACTTGGGCTCGGGCATCTGGTCGTAGATCTGCCGGAGCACCGGCGCCATCTTCTGGCTGACCCGGCCGGCCACGATCATCAGGTCGGCCTGGCGCGGGGTGGCGCTGAACCGCTCCATGCCGAACCGGGCGAGGTCGAACCGGCCGGCGCCGACCTGCATCATCTCGATGGCGCAGCAGGCCAGGCCGAAGGTCGCCGGCCACAGCGAGTTCTTGCGCTGGGTGTTGACGACCTTGGCCATCGTGGTCAGCAGGAAGCCGTTCGGTATCTGCTCTTCAAGGCCCATGGCCTGCTCCTTCGCCTAGTCCCACTCGAGCCCGCCACGACGCCAGACGTAGGCGTACGCGACGAACACGGTGACGATGAACAGCACCATCTCGACCAGCAGGAAGACCGTTGCCCCGCCCGGCTGGCCGAACGCGACGGCCCACGGGTAGAGGAAGATGATCTCGATGTCGAAGACGATGAACAGCATGGCGGTGAGGTAGTACTTCACCGGGAACCGGCCGCCTCCCATGGCCTGGGCCGTGGGCTCGATGCCGCACTCGTACGCGTCGAGCTTGGCCCGGTTGTAGCGCTTGGGGCCGATCAGCGCGCTCATCGCGACCGAGGAGATGGCGAACCCAGCGGCGACGACCAGCAGGTAGAGCAGGGGTACGTACCAGCTCAGCATCGGGCGTCTCCTTCCGGTCTCGGTCGTGCTGCGAAGTGGGCTCCGGACGTCAGATTTAGCGTCCGGCGCATCAGTCTAGGCAGACGGTGGGAGTGGCTCAGCGGGGGGTTCATGCGGCGGGTGCAATCCTGGTCATCAGGTTGATCGTCCGGTCCATGGCGTCGCCGCCGCGGGCGTCCGTCAGGTTCGCGAGCAGCTTGAGGGCGAAGCGCATCAGGGTCGGGTGCGGCAGGCCGTGCCGGGTGACCAGCTTCATCACCGCCGGGTTGCCGATGAGCTTGACGAACACGTTGCCCACGGTGAAGTAGCCGCCGTACTCGGCCTTGAGCTGGGCCGGGTAGGCCTCGAGGGCGCGCTCGCGGGCGGCGCCGCCGCGAGCCAGGGCCTGGATCGCAGCCCGGGCGGCCATCTCGCCCGACTCCATCGCGTACGGGATCCCCTCGCCGTTCATCGGGTTGACGGTGCCGGCCGAGTCCCCGACCAGCAGGACTCCGTTGCTGTAGGCGGGAGTGCGGTTGAAGCCCATCGGCAGCGCCGCGCCCCGGATCGGGCCGGTCGCGTTGTCCTCCTGGTAGCCCCACTCGCCTGGCATCGTGGCCAGCCAGCGGCGCAGCAGGTCGCGGTAGTCGACGTTGCCGAACGCTGCGCTGGTGTTGAGCACGCCGAGGCCGATGTTCGAGGTGCCGTCGCCCATGCCGAAGATCCAGCCGTAGCCGGGCAGCAGCCGGCTCTCGCCGGGCGTGCCGTCCCACAGCTCCAGCCAGGACTCCAGGTAGTCGTCGTCGTGACGGGGGCTGGTGTAGTAGCGCCGGTAGGCCACACCCATCGGCCGGTCGTCGCGCTTGTGCAGCCCGAGGGCGAGGGCGAACCGGGCGGAGACGCCGTCGGCAGCGATCACGATCGGCGCCCGATAGACGACGTCGCTCCTGGCCCCGCCGTCCTCCGCGTTCTTCGCCGTGACCCCGACGACCCGCCCCTCGTCGTTGAGCAGGGGGCCGGTGACGTTGGTCCGCTCGATCAGCCGGGCGCCTGCCTTGACCGCCTGCCGGGCCAGGATGTCGTCGAAGTCCTGCCGCGGCCGGACCAGCCCGTACCCCGGGTAGTCGCCGAGCTCCGGCCACGGCAGCTCCAGCCGCATGCCCCCGCCGTAGATCCGCAGCCCCTTGTTGTGCAGCCAGCCCGCATCCTCGCTGACGTCGATGCCCATGCCGACCAGCGCCTTGACCGCCCGCGGGGTGAGCCCGTCGCCGCAGACCTTCTCGCGCGGGAAGGTGGTCTTCTCGAGCAGCGCGACGTCCAGCCCGGCCTGCGCCAGGTGGTAGGCGGCGGCGGAGCCACCGGGCCCGGCGCCGACGACGACGACGTCGGCATCCTGGACCTGGTACGGGGACACTGCGGTCACGGCGGTCCTGTTCTCCCTCGGCGGGCCTTGTGAACGGCTTCACGAGCCAGGCCCGGCAGGAAGTCTAAGACCAGCGCCCAGCACCCCACCACTCGGACGGACAACTGGCGAGACGGCGGCAACGGCACCTTCGGTGACCGCAAACCGCAGCTGACGGGCGGACCGCTGCGCCAGAGGTCCCGAATCCTTGCCGCCGGGTGTCTGCGTTGCGCGCCCGTGGCGGGCAACGCAGAGTCTGCCCACTACCGCTGGTTCACCGGAGCGATCTGGCCGCTGTCATCCGACACCGCGGTGCAGGGCGACGATCCCGCCGCTGAGGTTGCGCCACGCCACGTTCGACCAGCCCGCTTTCTGCAGCCGTACGGCCAGGGCCGGCTGGTCGGGCCAGGCCCGGATCGACTCGGCGAGGTAGACGTAGGCGTCCGGGTTGCTGCTGACCGCCCGGGCGACCGCAGGCAGCGCCCGCATGAGGTACTCGACGTACACCGTCCGGAACGGCACCCAGGTCGGGTGGCTGAACTCGCAGACGACCAGCCGGCCGCCCGGCTTGGTCACCCGGAGCAGCTCGGCCAGGGCGCGGTCGACGTCGTTGACGTTGCGCAGCCCGAACGAGATGGACACCGCGTCGAAGCTGTCGTCGGCGAACGGCAGCCGCAGCGCATCCCCGGCCACGAACGGCATCTCGGGGCGGCGCTTGCGGCCGACCCGGAGCATCCCGAGCGAGAAGTCACAGGCCACCACCGACGCCCCGCGCTCGGCGAACGCCGCGGTCGAGGTCCCCGTACCGGCAGCGAGGTCGAGCACCAGCTCGCCGGGTCCGGCCCCGACGGCGTCGACGACGAGCTTGCGCCACCGCCGGTCCTGGCCGAGGGACAGCACGTCGTTGGTCAGGTCGTAGCGTGCCGCGACGTCGTCGAACATCGAGGCCACCTGTTGTGGCGTCTTCTCCAGGTCGGCGCGGGTCACGCGGTCTCCCCGGCTGCCGAGCGGTGGACGAGGCGGCCACCGAGCACGGTCGCCGTGCACGACCCGGCGCCGTGGTCGAGCAGGGCGGTGTACGGGTCCCCCGCCGTCGGCACGGCGAAGACCGCGAAGTCGGCCCGGACGCCGGCGGCGAGCCGACCGGCGTCGGCCAGCCCCATCGCGCCCGCGCCGCCGAGGGTCAGTGCCTCGACCAGCCGGCGGTCGAGGTCCGTGCCGGCGTAGCCCTGCCGCACCGCGACCGCCCGGGTCGCGGCCGCCTCCTCGAGCAGGTCGAGGTTCGGCGAGCTGGCCAGCGAGTCGGTGCCGATGCCGAACGGGTTGCCCTCGCGCAGGTAGTCGGCGACCGGCGGCTCACCCGCCTTGAGGATCTCGTTGGAGCGCACGCACAGCGCCACGTAGGTGCCGGACTGCCGCAGCAGCAGGCGATCCGCGGCATCGAGGTGTACGCCGTGCGCGACGTGGACGTCGGGGCCGAGGCCACCCAGGTCGGCCAGGTGCTCGGTCGGTGAGACGCCCGTACCGGCTCCGATCAGCTCGAACGACATGTCGAACTTCTCGGCGAACTCGGCGAACGGGCCCGTGCCGGTGAGAACGTACTCAGCCTCCGCCATCGACTCGGCCAGGTGGGTGTGCGTGCGCAGCCCCCGGTCCCTCGCGAGCTTCAAGAGGTCGATGAAAACCCCGGTGCCCAGGGTGTAGAGCGTGTGTGGCGAGACGCCCACCGCGTTGGGGCCGCCCGGATGCACGAGCAGGTCGGCGAACGCACCGCCGCGCGCCTGCCAGCCGGCGTGGTCGAGGAAGAGCGCCTCCAGGTAGGCGATCCCGGCGAGGCCGCTGCGGGCGAGCGTGGGCAGCACCGCCGGGTCGGTCACGATGTCCGCCACGGCCGTCGTACCGCTGCTCAAGGCGAGGTGGATGCCCCTGCGCGCACTCGACTGCCATGCGGCGTCGTCGAACGTCGAGCGCCGCGCGGCGACCATCGCGAGCCACTCCGGGAAGGGCTTGCCGGTGGAGGCGAGGTCGTTGAAGTCGGTGTACTGGAGGTGGGCGTGCGAGTTGACCAGGCCGGGAGCCAGCACGCCGCGGTGCTCGCGCAGCCGGGCATCCGGGTGTGCGGCGACGATCTCCGTACGCGGCCCGACGGCGGCGATGTTCGCGCCGTCGACGAGCACGGCGCCGTCGGCGATCGCCTCGGTGACCATGGGGAGCACGACATCAGCCGTGTGGACGGTGAGCACCTGCCCATGATCCCTGTCCGACGGGGTCAGTCGCCGGTGACCCCGTCCGCCATCTCGCGCAGCAGGTCGATGTGGCCGTTGTGCCGGGCGATCTCCTCGATCAGGTGCAGGATGATCCAGCGCAGCGTCACGTGGTCTCCCGACCTGAGCGTCTGGACGCTCCGCACGTCGAGGCCGGTCTCAGCCACGAGCGCGCGGTAGCGCTTGCACTGCACGTCATAAGCGTCCAGCAGGTCGCCGATCGGGACGTCGAGGGCGAAGTGCATCTCGCGGTCCGGGTCCTCCTCGGTCCACGGCCCCAGGTCCTCCTCGCCGAGGAAGCGCACCTGGAACCAGGAGTACTCCACCCAGTGGATGTGGCTGACCAGCCCGGAGATCGACATCAGCGGCGACGTCGGCAGCGGCGCCGAGCGGGCATCCGCCTCGGACAACCCCTCACACTTCGCCCGTACGGTGTCCCGCACGTAGTCGAGCATCGCCGTGAGGGTGCCCCGCTCGTCCCAGACCTGCGGGGTATCGCTTCGCATGCACCCACCCTGGCAGACTCGTTGACGTGGCGACAGCGCAGCTGGGCATCTTCGCGCTGGGCACGGTCGAGCACTTCTACGTCGAGCTCGACCTGGTGCCCGGCGGCGACCCGTCGGCGCTCGTTCGAGGACTGGCCGCGCTGGTCGGGCCAGGGACCACCGTGCGCGGTGTCAACGTGGTGGTGGGTGTGCGGCCGTCGATCTGGGCCCGGCTGTCCGGCAACGCGCCCGCTGATGCCGCGGACTTCGACGAGGACATCGTGGGTGCTCAGGGTATGCGGATGCCGGCGACCCAGCACGACGCGTGGCTGTGGATCTCGGGCGGCGCCCGCGACGCGGTGTTCGACGCCGGCCTCGCGGCGCTGGCCACGCTCAACCGGTGGGCGTTCGTCTCGATGGAGCTGAATGGCTGGCTCTACCGGCACGACCGCGACCTGACCGGTTTCATCGACGGGACCGAGAACCCGTCCCTGCTCGAGGCGTACGCGGTCGCCGTGGTGCCCTCCGGCCCCGGCGCCGGCAGCAGCGTCGTCCTGGTCCAGCAGTGGAAGCACCAGTCGGAGGCGTTCATGCAGCTGCCGGTGGAGGCGCAGGAACGGATCATCGGCCGCTCCAAGGACGACAGCATCGAGCTGGACCCCTCCGTCATGCCGCCGACCTCGCACGTGTCCCGTACGGTGCTCGAGCGGGACGGCGTCGAGCTGCCGATCTTCCGCCGCAACACGGCGTACGGCGGCGTGACCGACCATGGCACGCTGTTCGTCGGGTTCAGCCAGGAGCAGTTCCGGCTGACCGAGATGCTGCGCCGGATGGCAGGGGTCGGCGACGGGGTCCGCGACGCGCTCACCCGGTTCACCACGCCGCTGACCGGCGCCTACTACGTCTGCCCGGCGGCTGACGAGCTGCTGAGGCTGTCGCCGGAGGAGTGACGGCGGATCCGGCGGGAACGGACCGGGGATCCCCGACGAAGTGGAGGCCGCCATGGCCAGGATCCAGTCAGGTACGGAGAACAGCGCCCCCATCGAGCTGCACTACGAGGACTACGGCACCGGCAAGCCGGTCGTGCTGATCCACGGCTGGCCGCTGAGCAGCCGCTCCTGGGAGAACCAGGTCCCGGCTCTGGTCCAGGCCGGCCACCGGGTCGTCGCCTATGACCGGCGCGGGTTCGGCAAGTCCTCGCAACCCTGGGGCGGCTACGACTACGACACGTTCGCCGCCGACCTGGACGCGCTGCTCGTCCACCTCGACCTGCGCGAGGTCACGCTCGTCGGGTTCTCGATGGGCGGCGGTGAGGTCGTCCGCTACGTCAGCACGTACGGGACCGGGCGGGTCGCCAACGCTGTGCTCGCCTCCGCGGTACCGCCGTACCTCTACAAGTCGGCGGACAACCCCGACGGCGGGCTCGACGACGCGACGATCGGCGGCTTCGAGGCCGGCGTGCGGGGAGACCGGATCGTCTTTCTGGACGGTTTCACCACCGGCTTCTACAGCGCAGGCAAGACCTTGAAGGTGAGCGAGGAGCAGCGGCTGTACGCGCGGGACATCGCGGCGTTCGCGTCACCCAAGGGCACGCTCGACTGCATCGCCGCCTTCGGACGGACCGACTTCCGCGGGGACCTGGGCAAGGTGACCATCCCGACGCTGGTCATCCACGGCGACTCGGACGCGATCGTGCCGTTCGAGGTCAGCGGCAAGCGTTCGGCCCAGGCCATCGACGGCGCCCAGCTCGTCGTGATCAAGGATGGCCCGCACGGCGTCAACGCCTCGCACCCGCAGGAGTTCAACGACGCGTTGCTGGCTTTCCTGGCCGGCTGACTCGGTTGGCCGCCGGATCCGGCACAATGCCTGCATGGCAGCCCCGAAAGCCCGCAAGCCCGCTGCGCCCACGACCGCCGCGCCGAAGGAGCTCCGGCCCTGGCAGCTCGGGCTGTTCATCCTGATCGGCCTGATCATCGCCGGCATCTTCGTCGGGGTCGGCTATGCCAAGAAGTCCCACGACGAGTACGGCCAGTGGCCGTGGGCCAGGACGGCGGTGCCGCCGGTGATGTACTACGCGCACAGCCACTACAAGCCCACCGGCGCAGGCACCCTGACCGGCATGGTCCAGGTCGGCAAGACCCCTGGCGGTGGCCTCATCTACGCGCCGAACACCACCCAGAAGCCCGCCCCCAAGGTGATCGAGGTCAAGAAGCCGTCCTCGACGCAGGTCTTCGCCTACTCCCTCGTCACCACGCCCTGAGCCGTGCCCGATCCGCTGTGGGACCGGGCGCTTGCGCTCGACGCCGCCGACCCGCTGGCCCCGTACCGCTCGCTGTTCCTCGACTCCCCCGGCCTGGTCGGCTATCTCGACGGCAACTCCCTCGGCCGGCCACTCAAGGCGACCGCTGCGCTGCTGGACTCGTTCGTACGGGAACAGTGGGGCGGCCGGCTGATCCGCGGCTGGACCGAGGGCTGGCTCGACTGGCCGCTGCAGGTCGGCGACCGGCTCGGCGCCGCGGTTCTCGGCGCCGGGCCCGGGCAGGTCGTCGTCGCCGACTCGACCACCGTGCTGCTGTACAAGCTGGCCCGGGCTGCGGTCGACGCCCGCCCTGGCCGGCGGCAGATCGTCCTGGACACCGACAACTTCCCCACCGACCGGTACGTGCTCGAGGGCATCGCCGCCGAGCGGGGCCTGGAGCTGGTGTGGGTCGAGACCGACCCCTCCCTCGGCGTGACCCCCGACCAGGTCGCGGCCGTGGTGGGTGAGCAGACAGCGCTGGTGCTGTTCAGTCACGTCGCCTACCGGTCCGGCTTCATCGCCGACGTCTCAGCAATCACCGCGACCGCGCACTCCTGCGGCGCCCTCGCGATGTGGGACGTCAGCCACTCGGTCGGATCGGTGCCGCTGGCACTGGACGCGTGGGGTGTCGACCTCGCCGTCGGCTGCACGTACAAGTATCTCAACGGTGGTCCCGGCGCCCCGGCCTTCGGCTACGTTCGCGCGGGATTGCCTGTGCAGCAACCGATCTGGGGCTGGATGGGCCGTCAGGACCCGTTCGAGATGAAGCCCGGCTACGTCCCGGTCCAGGGCATCCGGTCACTGTTGAGCGGGACGCCGCCGATCCTTGCGATGGTGCCGTTGCTCGCGTCGCTGGAGGTCATCGAGCAGGCCGGAATGCCTGCCGTCAGGGCAAAGTCGGTCGAGCTGACCGCGTACGCCATGACGCTCGTCGACGCCTGGCTGGTGCCCCTGGGCGCCGAGGTCGTGTCACCCCGCCCAGCTGAGCTGCGCGGCGGTCACCTGACCGTACGGCGGGACGGCTTCAACCGGCTGCTCGAGCGGCTGTGGGCGGCCGGCGTGCTGCCGGACTACCGCGAGCCGGACGCGATCCGGATCGGGCTCTCGCCGCTGTCGACCGGCTTCGCCGAGGTGTACGCGGGCCTCCGGATGCTCTCCGAGCTGACCGCCACCCTGTAATCGCTTGCGCCGGTGGTGGATGCTGGTGGGGTGCTGATCTCGCTGCTGACCTTCTCGTTCGCCGCGTTCCTCGTCGTGCTGCTGCCGGGGCCGGACACGCTGGTCGTGCTGCGCAGCCTGTTGCGCTCGGGCAAAGCCGCCGCGACCCGTACCGTCGCCGGCGTCCTGACCGGGCTCACCGTCTGGGCGGTCGCGGCGTCGATCGGGCTGGCGGCGCTGCTGCGCGCCAGCTCCGACGGCTACCTGGCCCTGCGCATCGTCGGCGCCGTCTACCTGTGCGTCCTCGGCGTCCAGGCGCTCCGCTCGCGAGGGGCCTCCACCGAGTTCGCCGAGCTCGGCGAGCTCCAGCCGCGACGCAAGGGCCTGCTCGGTACGGGGTACGGGGCCGGGCTGACCACCGACCTGCTCAACCCCAAGGTCGGCGTGTTCTTCGTGACGTTCCTGCCGGCGTTCGTGCCGCACGGCAAGCCGGTCGGCGCAGTGTCCCTGCTCTTCGGCGCGATCTTCGTCGCCGAGACGGCGGCCTACTTCGCCCTGCTCCTCGGTGCCGCCGACCGCGTCGTGGCGGCCCTGCGGGTGCCCCGCCTGCGCCGCCGGCTCGACCGGGCCACCGGCGCCGTGCTCATCGGCTTCGGCGTCCGCCTCGCCACCGAACCCTGACCCGTCCCGAGAGCGGGTATGGCCTGCCACGTCATCCAGCGGATTCGGGCAGGGTTGGCCCATGGTCACCGCCTCCGCCCGACTCCACCTCGAAGCCGTCGCCGACCTCGGCCGTCACCAGCAGCACGTTGTCAGTCGGTTGCAGCTCGCCGAGCTCGGGATCCGCAGTGACGTCGTACGGGACCAGGTGTCCGCCGGTCGCTGGCAGGTCTACGCCAATCGCGTCGTCGTGCTGCACGGCGCGCGACCACGACCCCGCCCCGGTGTGACGGTCCACGTCTCGCGAAGGTTCGACCCGGTC
>JAWWOM010000032.1:0-8723 GCA_033851655.1 Frankiales bacterium | reverse complement strand
CGGCGGTCCCCCCGGGTGGAGGGAACCGCCGCCGTCGGATCGCTTCGGTGTCTCAGGCGTTGACGGACTCTTCGTGCAGGTCGACCTGATCGAGTAGGGGCTCACCCGTTGCGTGCAGCGGCGACGGCTGGACCCGGAGGATCTTGGCGACGCTCTCCGGCAGCCACCAGTTCCACCGACCGAACAGCACGACCAGTGACGGCACCAGCAGCGCCCGGACGATGGTCGCGTCGAGCAGGATGCCCACACCCAGTGCGGTCGCGAAGACCTTGATGTCGGTGCCAGGGGCTGACGCGAGCGCGGCGAACGCGAAGAACAGGATCAGCGCCGCGGACGTGACCAGCCGCCCGGTGCGGCCCAGCCCGCGGACGACCGCTGCCTGGGTGGATCCGCTGCGGTCGTACTCCTCACGCATCCGGGTCAGGATGAAAACCTCGTAGTCCATGGACAGCCCGAACAGGAAGGCGAAGATCAGCGGCGGCAGCCAGAACGTCATCGCCCCGGTGGGAGCGACGCCGAACACCGCGTTCGATCCGTGCCCGTCCTGCCAGAAGTAGGTCGAGACGCCGAGGACGGCGGCGAGGCTGATCAGGTTGAGCAGCACTGCCTTGAGCGGCAGCAGGATCGACCGGAACGTCCGGACCAGCAGGATGAACGTGATGACCGCGATCAACCCGATGACGTACGGGAAGTTGTCGTACACGGCGTGTCGGTAGTCCACGATCGTCGCGCCCGCCCCGGCGGCACCGACGTAGCCGGGCAGCGCCTTGGCCGCCTTGGACACCTTGTCGACGATGGCCACAGAGCTCGAGTTGACGGTCTCCTGGTTCGGGATGACATCGATCGCGGTGTAGCCCAGCTTGCCGGGCGCGTTGGGGACCACCGCGCGGATCCCCGGCACCATGGCTGCCGCCGCCGCGATGGCCTGGGTCTGCGCCGGCGTGCCGTTGCTCACCAGCACGATCGGGGTCAGCACCCCGCTGCCGATGCCGCCGGCCTCGAGTGAGGCAAGCGTCCGGTAGGCAGCGGACGTGGTGCCCTGGGAGGTGCTGCTGGACTGGCCGAACTGGATGTTGTGCAGTGGTGCGATCGCGAACCCGAGCAGGATCAGGGCACCGGCCGCCACCAGCCACGGCTTGCGAACGATGCTCTTTGCCCACGCCGTCCAACCGCGGGAGGCAACACCCTCCTTGCGGATGTGCGGGACGTCGACCCGCCGGCCGACCGAGGCCAGCAGCGCCGGCAGCAGGGTGAGGACGACCGCGACGCTGCACAGCGGGATCAGCATGCCGCCGTAGCCCATGCTCTGCAGCAGCGGCACCGGCACGACCACAAGGGCGAGCAGGCTGATCGCCACGGTGACGCCCGAGGCGAGCACCGCGTGACCTGCGTGCCGTACCGAGATCCGGACGGCCTCCTCGTTCGTATGGCCGTGGGCGATCTCCTCACGCCAGCGCGAGACCACCAGCAGCGAGTAGTCGATGGCCACGCCGAGCCCGACCAGCGCGATCAGGAACTGCACGACGAAGCTGACGTCGGCGAACGTGGTGAGCAACAGCACGATCAGGAACGTGGTGAGGATCGACACCGCGGCGATCAGCAACGGCACCAGCGCCAGCAGCGAGGCGAACACGAAGGCCAGCACTGCGAGGGCGCCGACTGCCCCGAGCAGCGTCTCGGTCAGGATGCTCGGCCCGGAGTCACTGCTGCTGTCGCCGGCGGCGAGCTGGTTGTAGCCGGTGATTGACCCGGTCAGATGGTGCGCCGTGAGAGCAGTCGCGAATGCTGTGTCGATCTGCTTCTTGAGCACCGTATCGGTGAAGCTCGTCGGCAAGGGCGCGTAGACCAGCCCGAACGTGGTGCGCCCGTCCGCGCTGATCAGACCCTTGTCGTGGGTGGTGGAGTAGTCGATGACCCGGACTCCGGCGAGGGGCCGGAGCGCGTCGAAGACAGCCTTGATGTCGGTGGCCGAGCCGGCGACGGTCTGGCCGCTCGCGACAGTGACGACCGGGACGTAGGGCTCCCCGGCGACGGCGCCACCGTAGGCCTTGATCAGCTTCTGCTCGGTCTCGTAGCCGCTCTGGCCTGGCAGGGAAAAGTCCAGACTCAGCCGCTTGCTCACGGCGCCGGCCGCCGGAATGCCCGCGATGAACACAACGAGCCAGAAGCCGAAGATCCACCGGCGGCGGGCGAGGACGAAGGATGACAGACGGTCCATCAGGTTCTCCTGGATCAGCATGAGGAGGCGAAGCGGGGAGGACGTGGGACAGCACGACCGACCGGTGTTGATCACCTTCCTACCGCACCCCACCGACAGAACGCCAAGTGGATACCGGTGACGGCCGAGGCTCTTGCGGGGACAACATTTCTGCCTGCGCGGACGACGGGAGAGGATAGGGACGACAAGCACCCAAAAGGGATGCCCACCAGCCGGCGAACGACCATGAACGGACGGTAGACGTATGAGGACGATCGGACTCATCGGTGTCGGCAGGATCGGCTCGACGCTCGGACGCCACTTCACCCGGATCGGGTACGAGGTGGCGTTATCCAACTCACGCGGTCCCGAGACGCTCAAGGACCTGCAGCGGGAGCTCGGCGAGCACGCTCACGCTCTCACCGTTGCCGAGTGCGCCGAGTACGGCGACGTCGGCGTCGTGAGCATCCCGCTGGTCGCCTACCGTGACGTGCCGCGGGCCGGCCTCGAGGGCAAGGTCGTCATCGACACCTGCAACTACTACCCGCAGCGGGACGGTCACTTCCCGGAGCTCGACGACGACTCGATGACCTCCAGCGAGCTGATCGCGGCGCACCTGCCCACCTCACACGTGGTCAAGGCGTTCAACGCGATCACCTCCGTACACCTCGCGGAGTGGGCGCGACCGACGGGAGACCCGGCGCGCATCGCCATCCCGATCGCCGGCGCCAACCCGGACGCCAAGAGGATCGTGGCAGACCTCATCGACCAAATCGGCTTCGACGCTGTCGACACCGGTGACCTCGGCTCCAGCCGTTCCTTCCAACCCGGAGCCGTCCTGTACGGGGCCGACGCCTCGGCCGAGAAGGTGCGCGCCACCCTCGGCCTGACCGGCTGAGAGTCGCGTTGTTCAGACGATTCCCCGTCGTACCAGCGCATTCAGGGTGACCGCCGACGGCACCAGCGCCAGCCAGGAGGTCAACAGCCGGTAAGCCAGGACGGCTGCGACCGCGGTGGGCGAGGTGATCCCGGACCCGTACAGCAGCATCCCCAGGCAGGCGTCGAGACCGCCGATACCGCCGGGACTCGGTACGAGGGCCGCAACGGTGGTTGCGAGGAGGTAGCCGGCCGCAACGGCCAGGAACGGTGGCTGGGCGTCGAGAGCGCGCAGAATGCCGTACAGGACGGCAATGTGGGCGATGGTGAGGCCGGCCGAGCCGAGCGTCAGCTGGGCGATCCGGCGGGGGCGCCGCAGGTGCGACATCGCTGACCGGGCCTCTGCCCAGAGACCGCGCAGCCGGGACAAGGCCCGTTGCCGCAGCACGACCACGACCGTCAGGGTGGCGGCCAGTGCAGCAAGGACGAGCGGGAGTGCCCATCCGGGGACGTGCGCCAGGCCCAACGGCACCGACGCCACGAGCGAGGGGTCAACCGCGAGAACCGCTGCCAGCAGGGACATGTGGATGGCGACGCCGGCGAGCTGGGTCAGCCCGACCGCAGCCACCGCCTCACCAGCAGTGCTTCCGTGCCTGCGCAGGAACCGGACGTTGACCGCACCGCCACCGAGCCCGGCCGGGGTGAACTGGTTGGCGAACGTGCCGGCGAACTGCACGCCGAGCAGCCGGCCCACGGGCAGCGACGCCGCCACGGCGCCCTGCTGGGACAGACCGGAACACAGCCACGTCGCGGCGGCAGCGGCTGCGGCGACGAGCAGCCACCCGGGCCGCAGACCCACGAGCACGCCGGTCGAACGTCGTACGGTGTCGACATTGCCGACCATCCACCACGTCGCAGCTGCGGTCATGGCGATCGAGAGGGCAAGCGGCCAGCGTGCGCGCAGGCCGGGCGTCCCGGCAGAATGGCGAAGCACGACGGCCGGCGGGGCCGGGAGCACCCCCACGCCCGGGAGCGCCGCCTCGGCGACGGGTCGTTCCAGAACTGCGGTGGACATCGACGGCTCCTCGACCCGGACGTTGTGCCAGCAACGTTAGGTGGCAGCCCCGGCGGTGACGTCGCCCTTGGTACGTATCTTTCGGTAGGTAGGAGTACTCCCTGCGGACTACACCGATCAGACGGCGCAGGTGTCGCCCTCGCAGGCGTCGCCTCCGTCGGAGGGCACGAACTGCAGCGCCGGTCGCTCGGCCCACGCCTGCTCCAGCGTCTGCAGCACGACCTCGGCCGGCTGGGCACCGCTGATGCCGTAGCGGCCGTCCACGACGAAGAACGGGACGCCGTTGATGCCATAGGCGGCGGCCTGGGCGATGTCGGCCCGGACCGCGTCGGCGTAGCGGTCGGAGGCCAGCACGGCGTCAACCTGCTCGACAGGGAGGCCGACCTCGACGGCCAGCCCGCGCAAGGCGTCGTGGTCGGAGACCGGCGAGCCCTCGGTGAAGGTCGCGTGGTCAAGGCGCTCCTTGAGCTGGTCCTGCAGCCCGTGCTCGAGGGCCAGGTGCAGCAGCCGGTGCGCGTCGAAGGTGTTGCCCGACCGGTTGAGGTCGAAGCGGAAGTCGAGGCCCTCGGCGGCGGCTGTCGCGGTCATCGAGTCGAGCATCCCCTGAGCCTCGGCCGGCGACCGGCCGTACTTCTCGGCGAGGTGCTTGGCCTGCTGGCCGCCCTCTGCGGGGCTGGGACCGGCATGGGGGTCCAGCTGGAAGCTGCGCCACACCAGCTCGACCTCGTCACGGTGGGCGAACCGGGCCATCGCCTTCTCGAACCGGCGCTTGCCGACGTAGCACCACGGACACACGACATCGGACCAGATCTCGACCTTCATGTACGGAGCCAACCGCCGTCGCGGGTGCGCAATTCCGGTCAGCTGCGGTGGTCGTGAACGGCGTGCCAGACGACGAGGCCGCTGTTCTTGGGCACCGGCACCAGGTCGCGCCGGTACGACGCGTGCACCTCAGCCTCGCGCCGGCTGATGTCGCCGCGGGCGACATCGACCTCGGCGGCCAGCTCGCGTACGCGGGCCGCCAGCGCTGCAACCTGATTCTCCAGCTCGAGGATGCGCTTGACCCCTGCCAGGTTGACGCCTTCCTCCTGGGACAGCCGCTGCACCTCGCGGAGCTGGGCGACGTCGCGGGAGGAGTAGCGCCGACCGCGGCCGGGCGAACGGTCCGGCGACACCAACCCGAGCCGGTCGTACTGGCGCAGCGTCTGCGGGTGCATGCCGGCGAGCTGAGCGGCGACGGAGATCACGAAGACCGGCGCGTCCAGGTCCAGCGGGTCGAGCGGACCCCAGCCGGTCATGCCCGACCGTCCGCCCCCGGCGAGAGGTGCCCACGCGGGTCCTCGTCGGCGGTCGCCGCGGCATAGGCCTCGAGGGCCGCCCGCGCGTCGGGTGACAGCTGGGGGGGAACGGCGACATCCATCGAGACCAGGAGGTCGCCGCGGGTGCCGTCCTTGCGCGGAACCCCGCGGCCCTTGACCCGGAACGTCCGCCCGGTCGTCGTGCCCGGCGGCACCTTGAGGGACACGGCGGGACCGTTCAGCGTCGGCACCGACACCGTCGCACCCAGCGCCGCCTCGGGGAAGGTCACCGGCAACGACAGGGTGAGGTTGTCGTCACGCCGGCCGAAGACCGGATGCGGACGTACGTGCACCAGCACGTTGAGGTCGCCGTTGGGGCCGCCGCGGTCGCCGGGCTGACCCTTGCCCTTGAGCCGGATCCGCTGCCCGTCAGCGACTCCGGCCGGAATGCGCACGTTGATGACCCGCTCGGTGGTGACCTGCCCCTCCCCGTCGCAGGTCGGGCACGGGTCGTCGATCAGCCGGCCGGTGCCGCGGCACTCGCGGCACGGGTCGGCCAGGGAGAAGCCGCCGACGTTCTTGCTGGTGATGCCGGTGCCGGAGCAGACCGGGCAGACCCGCGGCGTCGTCCCGGGCTTGGCCCCGCTGCCGAAACAGGTCGGACAGGTGCCCGGCGAGGTCATCCGCAGCGGGACGGTCGCACCTTCGACGGCTTCGGCGAAGTCGAGCGTCACCTCGGAGGTGATGTCCCCGCCGCGCCGGGGCTGGCTGGCCCGTCGGCCGGAACCGCCGAACAGACCGCCGAACAGGTCGCCCAGGCCGCCGCCGGCCGAGCCGGCGCCGCCCAGCAGGTCACCGAAGTCGAACGTGGACGAGGTCCCGCCGCCGCTGCCGGACGGGGTGGAGCGCAACCGGCCGGAGCCGAACAGGCTCCGCGCCTCGTCGTACTCCTTGCGCTTCGCCTCGTCGGAGAGCACCGAGTAGGCCTCGGAGACCTCCTTGAACTTGTCCTCGGCCGTGGCATCGCCCTTGTTGCGGTCGGGGTGGTGCTGCTGAGCCAGCTTGCGGTAGGCCCGCTTGACCTCGGCCGGTGTCGCACTCTTGCTGACGCCGAGAGCGGCGTAGTAGTCCTTCTCGATGTAGTCACGCGTGCTCACGGGCACCTCCTTCGGCGGTCAGCGGCAGAGACAGGACCATCCAGCCGTACGGTGTGCTCAGGCCTCGTCGTCAACGACTTCGGCCTCGACGACGCCATCCTCCGGATCGACGACGCCCACCCGTGCCGGTCGTAGCACCCGCTCACCCAGCTTGTAGCCGGGCTGGTAGACCTGAGCGGCGGTCGGCACCGCCACCTCAGCGGAGAAGCCGTGGGTCAGTGCCTCGTGGTGCTGCGGATCGAACGGGTCCCCCGGGGTGCCGAACTGGGTGAGCCCCAGCTTGGCCGTGATCGCCTCGAGCGCCTCGGCGACGGACTTGAAGCCGCCCTCGAGCTCGCCGTGCTCGCGGGCCCGGCCGATGTCGTCCAGGACCGGCAGCAGGTTGCTGAGGACCCCGGCCAGCGCCAGCTCCTGCGTGGCGATCCGGTCACGGTCGACCCGCCGCCGGTAGTTGGCGTACTCCGCCTGCAGCCGTTGCAGATCGGCGGTCCGCTCGGCCAGCTCGGCGGCCAACGAGCCCTCGGTCAGATCCAGCGTGTCCTCGCCGGCCGGCGGGACGGTCCCCGCAGGGACCGTCCCCTCAGCCGGGAGGTCGGTCACGTCGGCAGCAGGCTTGCGCAGCTCGCCGGTCACCGGGTCGATGCGCCGCTTGTCGCGGACGACCGGCTCGCCGAGATCCTCGTACGGACCACTCACGCCGTCTCTCCCTCGTCCACGATCTCGGCGTCGACGACGTCCTCGTCGTTCACCGGAACGTCACCGGCGGGGCCGGACGACGACGCGGCAGACGCCTGCGCGTTCTCGTACAGCGAGGCACCGAGCTTCTGGCTGCTCGCCGAGACCTTGGAAGCCGCAGCGTTGATAGCGGCGATGTCGCTGCCACCAAGGGCAGCCTTGAGCTCGCCCAGAGCCTCCTGGGTCTCGCCCTTGAGGGTCTCGTCCAGCTTCTCGCCGTTCTCCGCGAGGAACTTCTCGGTCTGGTAGACCAGCCCGTCGGCGGTGTTGCGCGCCTCGGCCTCCTCGCGACGCTTGCGGTCCTCGTCGGCGTACTGCTCGGCTTCCTTCATCATCCGCTCGACGTCCTCGCGCGGCAGCGCCGAGCCGCCGGTGATGGTCATCGACTGCTCGCGCCCCGTACCGAGGTCCTTGGCGGAGACGTGCACGATGCCGTTGGCGTCGATGTCGAACGTGACCTCGATCTGCGGCACGCCGCGGGGGGCCGGCGCGATGCCGGTCAGCTCGAACATGCCGAGCTTCTTGTTGTAGATGGCCATCTCGCGCTCGCCCTGGAAGACCTGGATCTGCACGGACGGCTGGTTGTCGTCGGCCGTCGTGTAGACCTCGGAGCGCTTGGTCGGGATGGTCGTGTTGCGCTCGACCAGCTTGTGCATGATGCCGCCCTTGGTCTCGATGCCGAGGGACAGCGGGGTGACGTCGAGAAGCAGGACGTCCTTGACCTCACCCTTGAGCACACCGGCCTGCAGCGCGGCACCGATCGAGACGACCTCGTCCGGGTTGACGCCCTTGTGCGGCTCCTTGCCGCCGGTCAGCCCCTTGACCACGTCGACGACGGCGGGCATCCGGGTCGAGCCGCCGACGAGCACGACGTGGTCGATCTGGCCGACGGTGATGCCGGCGTCCTTGATGACCTGCTGGAACGGGCCCTTGGTCCGGTCGAGCAGGTCGGCGGTCAGCCGCTCGAACTCGGCCCGGGACAGGGTCTGCTCGAGGTGCAGCGGGCCCTCGGCACTGGCCGTGATGTAGGGCAGGTTGATCGAGGTCTCGGTCACCGTGGACAGCTCGATCTTGGCCTTCTCCGCCGCCTCGCGCAGCCGCTGGAGGGCCATCTTGTCCTTGGCCAGGTCGACGCCGTGGCCGTTCTTGAACTGGGTGACCAGGTAGTCGACGATCTTCTGGTCCCAGTCGTCGCCACCGAGGCGGTTGTCGCCGGAGGTCGCCTTGACCTCGATGATGCCGTCGCCGATGTCGAGCAGGGACACGTCGAAGGTGCCGCCACCGAGGTCGAAGACCAGGATGGTCTGCTCGGTCTCGCCCTTGTCCAGCCCGTACGCGAGGGCGGCGGCGGTCGGCTCGTTGACGACGCGCAGGACGGTGAGGCC
>JAWWOM010000453.1:0-7751 GCA_033851655.1 Frankiales bacterium | reverse complement strand
GCCCTGCTGAGCGCAATCCTCTACACGGTCTACCGCGGAGTCCCAGCGCTGTCACACCTCAACTTCTTCACCGATGACATGTCGAGGGCGCGTCCGACAGACACGGTGGCCCTGGGGCTGACCAAGGCCGGCGTGGCGCACGGCATCGTGGCCACCCTCGAGCAGATCGCCATTGCCGTTGTGTTGACCGTTCCGGTCGGCCTGGCCTGCGCAGTCTTCCTCAGCGAGATCCCCGGCCGGTTCTCCCGCATCGTCCGGACTGTCACCGAGGCCATGACGGCACTGCCCTCGATCATCGCGGGTCTGTTCATCTACGCGACGTACATCCTGACGTTTCACCTGCCGAAGTCGGGCCTGGCAGCAGCTCTGGCACTCAGTGTGATGATGCTGCCGATCATCATCCGGTCAGCGGACGTGGTGCTGCGCCTGGTCCCGGGGACGTTGAAGGAGGCATCGCTCGCCCTGGGGGCAGGCCAGTGGCGCACGGTGTGGCAGGTCACTCTGCCGACCGCCAGGTCAGGGCTGGCCACTGCGGTCATCCTTGGCATGGCGCGCGGGCTCGGGGAGACCTCCCCTGTCCTCCTGACCGCCGGCTTCGGCACGCATCTCAATGTCAACCCGCTCACAGGACCCCAGCCGTCGCTGCCCCTGCTGACCCTCAAGCTGACGCAGTCACCTTCCCACAGCTATGTGGACCGCGGTTTTGGTGCGGCTGTCGTGCTGATGGCGCTCGAGCTCGTCCTGTTCGTCGTTGCCCGGCTCATCGGCGGTCGCGGTGCCGGCAACTTGTCCAAACGTCAGCAGGCACGAGCCCGCGCTGCCTCTCGCCGCGACCTCTCGCGGTGGGAGCGAAAGCACGTTGCACTCTCCCTTGGCTCCGCAAGACAGCGGGACGAGGCCAACGTCACTTTGATCGACCCTCCGGAGACCCCCTCGTGAATCGACCTGCAGCCGACCCGAAGCTCACGGGGCACTCCGTCTCGCGCCCCCAGACGTGGCGACGGCTGGCCGCCGTTGCGGCATTCTCGCTGGCCTTCTCCATCGGTGCTCCAACGGTGCCGGCGCTTGCGGCCACCCTCGTTCCCGTGACCGGCGCCGGGTCGACCTGGAGCTCAAATGCCATGGAACAGTGGATCGGAGATGTCAACCAGTACGGTATCCGGATCGACTTTGCGGCTACCGGTTCCTCCGACGGGCGTACCCAGTTCACCAACGGCACCGTGGACTTCGGAGTCTCCGAAATCCCCTATGGCGTCACGGATAACGGCACCTACGAGCCGCCGCCGGCCAATCGAGCGTTCGCCTACATGCCGATCGTTGCCGGCGGGACGTCCTTCATGTACCAGCTGCACATCAACGGGCAGCAGGTCACCAACCTGAGGCTTTCCGGCCTGGTGCTCGCCAAGATATTCACCGCCGGCATCACCAAGTGGAACGACCCGGCGATCGTCGCAGACAACCCAGGCATCGTGCTTCCTGCCGAGCCGATCGTCCCGGTGGTTCGCGCGGACGGCTCCGGTACCACCGCACAGCTGACGACCTGGATGAGCAAGAAATACCCGGACCTCTGGAACCCGTACTGCGGAAAGGCGGGCCGGGTCACACCCTGCGGCGTCACGTCGACCTACCCGGTCGTTCCAGGCACCGGATTCATCTCGCAGCAGTTGTCCTCGGGCGTCGCGGGCTATGTCAAGCAGGCGCAGAGTGAGGGAACGATCGGCTACGTCGAGACGTCGTACGCGATCGAGCAGAGCTATCCGGTCGCCAAGGTGCTCAATGCCGCGGGCTTCTACACCGAGCCGACGGCGGCCAACGTCGCGGTGGCCCTCACCGCGGCGCAAATCAACAGTGACCCGTCATCGCCGAAGTACCTCACGCAGGTGCTCGATGGGGTCTATGACAACCCCGATCCCAGGACATATCCCCTCTCCAGCTACAGCTACATGATCATTCCGACCGGCCTGCAGTCACCGATGACGACGGACAAGGGCTACACGCTCGGCAAGTTCGCCTACTACTTCCTCTGCGAGGGACAGCAGAGCATGGGGGACCTCGGCTACTCGCCGCTGCCGATCAACCTGGTCCAGGCGGGGTTCGACCAGGTCAAGAAGATCCCCGGCGTCGACGTACAGAGCATCGACATCACGAAGTGCAACAACCCGACCTTTGACCCGAGCGGCAAAAACCCGAACCTGCTGGCCGAGACGGCACCGCAACCACAGCCGTGCGACAAGCTCAACGTCGTCATGTGCCCGACGCACACCGGCGGCGCAGGAGCGGACACGTACGTCGCCGCAGGGGCGACTGCCGGTCCCGGCCCCACCACCACACCGACGGCAAAGACGACCGCGACCAAGGGGCCCCACGCACCCGTGACCGTCTCGCCTCGCAGTACCCCCCAGCCGGGGAAGACCACCAAGGCCGGCGCGTCGACCCCGGGTTCCACCTCGACGAGCGCAGCCGGTCCGACTGCCGCCGGCGCGACAACCTCCCCGCCTGCTGGCGTGAAGAAACCGCAGGTGGGCAAGCCGGGTGTGGTCGGCAGCTCGGTGGTGCCGACGCGAACCGATCCGGCCACAGGCGAGATCGTTCAGGGTGCGGCGGCATCCGCGGTGGCCGCCGTCGGCACCGACGGCCAAGGGGGCGGGACGGCGCAGGCGCAGCTGCTGCCGGTCAGGGCCGTGGCCGTCTCCGTCGCCACGGACACCGGGTGGACCGTCCAGGACAGCCTCATGGTGGTCGCCATCCTGCTGTTCGCGCTGCTCACCGTCGCACCCCCGTTGCTCTCCCGACGCCTCCGCCGGAAGAGCTCCTGATGCGCCCGAGCCGGGTCGCTGGCCGGGTCACGTTCGCGGCAGTCGCGTGGGGAACCGCGATTGCCCTGGTGACCGGCTCGTGGGCGCCGAGGGCGGCGGTGGCGGACACGTCGTCCCCCGACAGCTCTGCGGTGACTGTGAGCGGAACGGGAGAATTCGCCTCGCTGAAGATCTCGGTCAATCAGACGGCAGGGCTCATCGACCAGGTGGTTCACGTGACGTGGACCGGCGCGACCCCGACCCAGACCGGGTTCATGGCGGACTATCTGCAGATCATGCAGTGCTGGGGGGACGATCCCGCCGGCCCGACCCGCGAGCACTGCGAGTTCGGCAATTCCGCCGACACCCGTGGCGGCCCCCAGGTGACCACGCGCCAGCTCAATGCCGGCAGCACCTTCACCGACCCCGCCGAGACGCAAGTGGCCACGGCGGACAACCCGTACAACTACGTGCCGTTCGAGTCGTCGACCTGGGTCGACGACCCGGCGTCCCCGGGGCACCAGATCCATCCGACGGTGTTGGGGAACCGGCAGGATCTGGGCAAGTTCTTCGATGCTCAGTCGACGAACGAGCTGCCGCTGAACGCCACCGGCGTGGATGGCACCGGCGAAGCCTTCTTCGAGACGATGACCGCTGAAGAGGCCCCAGGACTGGGTTGCGGAGGCGTCAGCAGCGGCCCGGACGGCCAGCCTCGTACCCCGAAGTGCTGGATGGTCATCGTCCCGCGTGGTGAGACCGAGGTCAACGGACAGCCATCGACGGACAATGGGGCAGGCCTGGTCAGTTCCCCGCTCAGTCAGACCAACTGGGATCAGCGCATCGTCATCCCGCTGCAGTTCACGCCCATCGGGCTCTCCTGCCCGATCGGCAGTCCGGAGCAACGCACGAGCGGCCAGGAGGTCGCGGCCGAAGCGGTCTACCGGTGGCAGGCTGCGCTGTGCAACCAGTCAGGCACCGTCTACAGCTATTCCAAGGCTTCCGACGACGCTGCCCGACGGCAGCTCCTGTCGCGCTCTCCCGGACTCGACTTCATCACCAACCCGGTCCCTGCCTCGAACCCGGCCGCTGGAGGGATCAGCTATTCGCCGGTTGCCGTGTCCGCGGGGGTCATCGCCTTCAACGTCGACTTCCGCTCGTTTGGCGGGATCGCCCTTCGAGCCAAGTCAGGGCAGCGGGTGCCGGCCATCAATCTCACGCCGCGGCTGGTGGCAAAGCTGATCACCGAGTCCTACCAGCTGGGCGCGCCGCCCAACGACCCGCCGCTGACCGCGGCAGCGAACCCGAGCAATGTTCTCGGACTGACCTATGATCCCGACTTCTACGCGGCCAATCCTGACCTGGTCGGGCTGAACAGTGGAGGCGGCGACATCCTCATGCCGTTCGCTCCATCCGATCTCATCCAGGAGCTCTGGACGTGGATCGACGGCGACCCGGCCGCCAAGGCCTTCCTGGACGGAGCCCCGGACCCCTGGGGGATGACGGTGAACCCCAGCTTCCTGAAGCTCACCGACGCCGGGCCGCCCAACGGTTTCCCCAAGCAGGATCCGTACTGCGCGCCGCAGTCGATAGACAACACCGGGAGTCAACCGCCGGACCTGTGCACGCTCGACGTCCGGCCGTATGCGAACGACATGCATGACGCCGCACGATCGGCCGCACGCGGGGACACACTCTCACGCGCACAGTGGGACTCGACACCGCCGCAACCGCACTACAAGAAGGTGCCGCTGCAAATCAGTGGCCAAGAGTCCGTGATGGCGTTCACCGACGCGGCGACTGCCGCACGATACTCATTGCCGGTTGCCCGGCTGATCAATTCCTCCGGCAGCTTCGTGGCGCCCACGACCACCAGCCTGGCTGCCGGTGTTGCCTCGATGACGGCGAGCGGCGTGCCGGGCGTAATGTCAGCCAATCCGCGGTCCACGGATCCGGCTGCATATCCGCTGACCAGCATCACCTACGCGGCGACGGTGCCGTCCATGCTCACGTCGACGGCCAGGGCGAACTACGCCGACTTCATCCAGTACGCAGTCACCGCTGGTCAGCAGCCAGGGTTTGATGTCGGGCAGCTGCCCATCGGTTATGCGCCGCTGACTCCTGCGCTCGTGACCCTGGCGCTGACAGCGGAGATCTCGCTCAGAAACTACGTGAGCCCAACGGCGCCGACGCCTACCCCGACGGCCATCAGTTCGACTCATCCGGCCGGCCAGACGCCCACGGCAACCAAGAAACCGACGCCGACGAAGGCACCGGTGAAGACCAAGTCGCCGGCACCTAGGACAACGCCCTCTTCTCCCAGTGCCAGCGCCACTGTGGCCTACATTGCACCCCCAGCCGCGGCACCGGTCACCTCGAGCTTCCCGGCGCCGCTGCCGGCGACCACGTCGCCGGTGACCAGTCCCGCGCCGGTGTCGCCGCCCGGCACCACAGTTGCACCGGCAGCGTCCACGGCTGCCTCAACCGCGGTGCTGCAACCCGTTGCAGAAAGCAGGCCGACGCCGGCGGTCGCTGCGGGCAGCGCCAGATATGCGCTCATAGTCGTTCTCGGCCTCGGTGGGCTTTGCGCCCTGAGCGGTCCCACCCTGTTGCGACTCGGTCGGCGACGGCCCGAGTGATCTATCCCCGAAGTTCCCGGAAACGGCTTTCTGACCAAGTGTTTCCCTGCTGTACAACGGGCCAGCACGCAACGAACACCCAGTCCGCTTCCGGATGGAGCAGGCTGCACGTCGTGGCCTCTAGAGCTGCTCACGCCCGTCGCACACCTCCCGTCTGCGACATTTCTCCATCGAAGGGAACAACTGTGATCTCCAAGAACCGTCTGGCAGTAGCTGCGATCAGCGCCGGGCTCGTCACCAGCATGCTCGGTATGGGCGCGGCCCAGGCCGACCCGGTCGGGGCGCCTTCACCGCGCGCGATCAACGGTGTCGGCTCGGACACCACGCAGGACGTCATGAACCAGGTTGCCAACGACGTCGCGCCCGGTGGCGTCAAGGCTCTGGGCTCGTGGAACGCGACAGGCTCGGCGACCATCACCACCAAGCCCGGCTGCACCCTCAACCGTCCGAACGGCTCAGGTGCCGGCGTAACGGCCCTCAACAACTCCCTCGTGGCAAATGATGGCTGCGTCCAATTCGCCCGATCCTCCAGCGGCGTCGGTGCGACGACCCCGGCGGGGCTGACCTACATCCCGTTCGCCACCGACTCGGTCAGCTATGCCGTGACGTCGACCAGTGGCATCCCGCGCGCCCTGACCAAGGCCAACCTCATCGCGATCTACCACTGCGACCCCACCCTGGTCGGCACCGGCCCGAACTGGGACATCACCCCCGTGCTGCCGCAGTCGGGTTCCGGCACCCGCAGCTACTGGGAGGGCCAGATGGGGATCCTCGACGCTGACGTCAACGCCAACGCGTACCCCTGCATCATCAACGGCAGCAAGAACGGTCAGCTGATCGAGGAGCACAGCGGAACGGCCATGGACGACAAGTCGATCGAGCCGTACTCCATCGCGCAGTACACCGACCAGTCGAACGGCCTGGTCATCGACAAGCGCGGCCGGACCACCCTTGGCGTCATCGATGGCACTGACCCCCAGCTGTCGAACGGCAACTTCTCCGTGAAGCGCAACGTCTACAACGTCATCCCGACCAGCAAGGTCGCTGACAGCACGTACGCCAGCATCTTCGTCGGCGCCGGCTCCCTGATCTGTGCCGACTCCGCGACCATCGTTCACTACGGCTTCGGCGTGAACCCGAACTGCGGCGACACGACAAGCCACAGCTGACAGTTGGCGGCTCGCCACTGTGAGCCGAAGCAAGGCTGCTCCGCTCCTCTCATCCTTGGCTTCTCACATCAAAGGAATCTCATGAAGCGCAGTATCCTGCGTCCGTTTGCCATTGGCATCGCGACGCTGTCCACCGTGGCCGGCATGGCCGTCGGCGCCGTCTCCTCCCAGGCCGCCAGCCTCGGCACGCTCACGATCAGCCCGGCCACCGGCATCGACGCCAACACGATGACGGTAGACACGTCCGGCCCCTGCACCAACCCCAGCTCGACGAACGCCAACGTCACCATGACCGGCTCGGGCTTCCCGGCGGCGGGCATCAACGTCAGCTCGAACATCGCCCTCGCCAACGTGCCCGGGAACGCCGCCGGTGGCTACAGCTTCCCGCTCGGGGACACTCTCCAACAATTCGCTCTTCTGCAGTCTCCACCCGCCACACTCACCGGCGTCTACACCTTCTCGTTCAACTGCCGCCCCGCACTCGGCGCGGTAAACGACACCTTCACCGGAACGGTGACGTTCACCCAGCACGCCGGCAGCTCGCCGACGTACGTCGCCAACAACCCGGCCGTCTCCACGACCATCGCGTTGGCGTCCGCCCCGTCCAGCCCGGTCAACACAGGTGTCCCGGTGGCGTTCACGGCCCACGTCGCAGCCTCAGCCGGTACGCCGGCTGGCACCGTCCAGCTCATGGACGGCGTCACGGCGGTCGGCAGCCCCACGGCGATCGACGCGTCCGGCAACGTGACCATCAGCACCGCCTTCAGCACGGCTGGCAGCCACAGCGTCACGGCCGTCTTCACGGGCGGTGCCGGTTTCGGCAACTCGACCTCCTCACCGCCGATCGTCTACACGGTCAACCAGTCCCCGGCCGACGCGACCACAACCTCGCTGGCCATCTCTCCGGCATCGGCGACCTCGGTTGACTCGGTGACGCTGACCGCCAGCGTTGCCGACACGACCACACCAGGCACCAAGCCCACCGGAACGGTGCAGTTCGCCGACGGCGGCGCCAACATCGGTTCGCCGGTCGCTGTGTCAGCTGCTGGCACCGCGTCGCTTAGCCAGGCCTTCCCGGTCGGTGCGCACTCGTTCACCGCCGCCTATATCCCGGGCAACGCAGCCACATTCTCCGCGTCTGCCTCGACCTC
>JAWWOM010000421.1:0-4840 GCA_033851655.1 Frankiales bacterium | reverse complement strand
GTGACGGTCGCGCCGACAACGGCGACGGCCAGCAAGGGGGTGATGACGCGGGTGCGCCGAAGCAATCGGGTCAGGCTTGACATCGGTTCTCCGAACTGTCAGTAACCGGGCTCAGGGCGTGCGCGGTTCTGGATCATTGATCGGAGGCGCGCGACTGCGACATAAGGAGTAAGCCCGACCAGGTGGGGGTTCACCCGATTGGCTGAGACGGGAGTAGCCCGCCGTGGGCCCTACGGACTACCTCACCCGCACGCTCATGGCCCGGAGGCACGAGAACGGGCTCCGACAGTTATCCTGTAGGCGCATCCGACCCCGTCAGCTGACCTGAAAAATCCGAAGGCCCAGTGGCGTCCGTGGCTCGTCGCAGAGCCGACGTCCGGCCAGTTCGTGACTCCATCCGTAACGAGGCCTGAAGGAGAACAAGGTGGGCCGGGTGACGGCGAACGCCCGCTGGGCCTTCCTCGGCTTGGCGGTCAAGGTCCTGGCTCAGGGCGTCGGCACCTTCCTCGTGGCGCGGCTCGTCGGACCGCACGTGCTCGGCATCATGAGTGTCGGTCTCGTGTACGCCACCCTGACCCTGCTGCTGCTCGACCAGGGCATGGGGCAGGCCCTCATCCGGGCACCCCGACTCAAGGTCGGCGACGTCGCGACGGTCCAGGTCGCCACCACCTCACTGGCCATCGTGACCACCCTGTTGACCTGGGCGGCCGCGATCCCCTTCGCCGTCATCTCCGGCAGCGAGCTGGCCGTGGTCCTCGCCGTCCTGGCCGGCGGCCTGGTCTTCAAGTCGGTGGTCGTGCCGGGACAGGCGGTCCTGCAGCGCGACTTCCAGTTCCGCTGGCTGGCCGGCTGCGACAGCGTCAGCAGCGTCATCGGCGTCTCGGCGTCCATCGCGACCGCCGCCCTGCACGGTGGTGCGCTCGCGGTCGCCGTCCAGGTGATCGTGACCGACGCGGTCTACGCGTTCGGCGTGCTCCGCAAGTCCGGTGCCCCGCTGCGCGGCGCCAACATGGCTGCGCTGCGCGAGATGCTCGGCTTCACCTCGCAGATCGCCGGCTCCCAGTGGCTGGGCTTCCTGTCCCGCAACGTCGACAACATGCTGATCTACCAGGTCCTCGGCAGCACGCCGCTCGGCTACTACTCGCTGTCCTACCGGTTCATGATGTTGCCGATCACCAACCTGTCGATGGTGGCCAACCGGGTGCTGCTGCCCACCTACTCACGTCTGCAGGACGACATCGACAGCTTCCGGCAGTCGTTCCTGCGGTCGACCAGGCTGATGTCGCTGACCGCGACCCCGATGATGGCCCTGCTGATCGTCTTCGCGTCGCCGCTGATCCTCGGCATCGAAGGTCCTGAGTGGCACGCCGCCATCGTGCCGACCCAGGTGCTCGCCCTGGTCGCGATCATCCAGGCCCAGACCAGCCTGATCACCCCGGCCATCGTCGCGTTCGGCCGCAGCGCCTGGCAGCTGAAGTGGATGCTCGTCTCGACCGCGCTGACCTTCCTGACGTTCGGCGTCACCGTCTTCTGGGGGCTCAACGCGGTCTGTATCGGCTACTTCGTGCTCAATGCGGTCACCCTGCCGGTCCCGATCACACTGGTCGGCCGGCTCGGCGGGTTCCGCTGGCGCGACTTCGTCCGGTCGGTTCGCCCCGGGCTGGCGCTGGGAGTGCTGACCCTCGCCGTCGGCTTCGCGGTGCGGGCCCTGCTCGAGCGGGCTGATACGCCGCTCATCGTGGTCGCCCTCGGTGGCGGTGTCCTGACCCTGGCCCTCACCGCCCCGCTCGTGCGTATGCTCATGCCGCGGTCGACCCTCGACCTGCTCTCCCTCGCCGCCCGGGGCTCCAAGCGGGCCAAGTCCACGGTCGAGGCGACGGGCACCCCCGCGGTCGCGAGCTGAGGACGAGTGCCCCCAGTGCCTCAAGTGCCCCGACTGCCCCCGATGCAGGTCCTCGTGCTCCTCGAGCATGGCCGGGGACTCACCCGGTGGACCCAGCGCTTCCGGGCCGGCGCCGTCTACGACCCGACGCCGTACGACTACGGTTCGGCCGAGTCCGACGACGTCCACGTGTCCTTCTCCCAGGACGGCCCCGACGGCGGGCTGTACGGGTTCCTCCGCAAGGGCGTGCTCAAGGTCACCGGCATCGACCTGGTCCATGTGCTGCGCAACCTTCGCGCAGTGCGCAAGGCAGACGTGGTCTGGACCCACACCGAGACCGAGCACCTCGCACTTGGGCTGCTCAAGGCGCTCCGGCTCCCGCTGCCGCCGGTGATCGCGCAGTCGGTCTGGCTGGTCGACCGCTGGCCGCGGCAGAACAGGGCGCGGCGAGCCGCCTACCGCTGGGCGATGCGCCACGCCGAGCTGGTGACGACGCTGAGCCCGGTCAACGCCGGCATCTTGTCCCGCACCATAGGTAAAGAGGTGCGCTTCGTCCCGTACGGAGTCAAGACGCAGCCTTGGGTCGACCTGCCGCGCGTCCTCCGCGATGGCGGGCCGCTGCGGGTGCTGGCGCTCGGCAACGACATGCACCGCGACTGGGAGAGCCTGCGCGCGGTCGCCAGGGCCGGCCGCGACGAGATCGAGGTACGGGTACTGACCCGCCAGCTCGGCCCGGAGTTTGCGGCCGGGATCCCGTCGATGACCATCACCCAGGCACGCTCCGTGACCGAGACCGCCGCGAGCTTCGCCTGGGCGGACGTCGTCTGCCTCCCGTTGCACGCCAACCTGCACGCCTCGGGGATCACCGTCGTGCTCGAGGCCGCAGCCTGGTCGGTGCCCTGCGTGGTCACCGACACCGGCGGCCTTGACGCCTACTTCACCGCCGACGAGGTCGCGTACGTGCCGGTCGGCTGCTCGGCGGAGACCTGGTTGGCGGCGCTGCGCCCGCTCGCGGATCCCGAGGCGGCAACCCGGCTGGTTGAGGCGATGCGGGCGCGGGTAGCCACGGACGACTACTCGGGGGCGGGCTTCGCCGGCAAGCACGTGGCGATGAGCGTCGGCTTGTTGAAGAAGAGGTAAACGCTTATGGGGACCGTGACACCCCGTCACGTACAATTCTCAGGAACCAGTGGCACGACCAGATCGACTACCGAGCGCGCAGCACCGTCGCGGCGTCTCTTCGCAGCCTGACCCTTGTCCCGAGTCTGCTGCCTGACCGACCGGGCCGGCCGAGAGTGGTGGAGCGCGTGGGGCTTGCACTCCTGACGGAGGCAGCAGCAGGACTGCTGCTCCTCGGAGTGCTGGGCGCTGCCTTCCTGCGCCGCGAGGCGACCGGTCGCCGGCTCACCGCACTGCACCTCGTCGTCCTGATCCTGGTCCTGGACTGCGCGCTGTTCCCCGCCGGCGGCACCTCGACCGGCATCTTCGTGCTGCCGATCAACAATCACACGACCGGCACGTTGTTCCTGCTCATGCCCTTCCTGCTCGGCCTGCGCTGGCTCTCCGGACGGGCCCGGTTGCGCTTCAGTGTCACCGGACTCGCGTGGACCGCGTTCTTCCTGTGGCTGCTGGCAGAGTTCTACGCCGGGCACCTGCACGGCAACTCCAGCTCCGACGCCATCCAAGAGGCCAAGGTCATCATCATGCTGGGGGGTGCGGCGATGCTCGCGGCCGGCGTCGAGGCCCGCGACCTGGTCGGCCGGCAGGGCATCCCGCGCATGGTGCGCTGGGCGGCGCCCATCGCCACCGTGATCACGGCGACCTCGCTGGCCCACGTCCACACCAACCGCAGCTTTGGCCTCTTCCACGGCGTGAGCACCGGTGACATGGGCGCGGACGCCGCTTCGGTCTTCGCCTCGCTCGGCATGCTCGGCCTGGCCATCGCCCTGGCGGCGCCCGAGCGGCACCGCAACGGGCTGCTGTCCTCCGGCGTCCTGCTGATCGCCCCGGTCTTCACCGGCCAGCGCGCGTCCCTGCTCGGGCTCATCGCCGGCCTCGCCCTGATCGCCGTCTGGCCGCTGCTCAGCAAGCGGCACCGGGTGCTGCGGGTGACGCCCAAGGAGAAGGTCGCGGTTGCCCTGGCCGTACTCGCGGTCGCCGGCCTGCTGTCGCTGGCCAGCGCCACCGGTCATGCCTACAACCCCAGGAGCAGCACGGTCGCCACGTCGTTCACGTCGGCCGGCAAGCAGGACTCCGCGCAGTCCCGGATCAACCAGTGGAAAGTCGCCCGGCAGCTGATCGCCGAGCAGCCCTGGTTGGGGTACGGCCTGGGCAAGACCTATCTGCACGTCGAGCAGATCGAGGGCGCGCCGCTGTTCTACGTGCACAACGACCTGACCCACGACATCTTTCTCGACATCCTGCTCCGAGGCGGCATCGTCGGCCTCTTCTTCATGGTGCTGGCGCTGTTCTCGACCGCGTGGGCCGGACTGCGCGCGGCCTACCACCACACCTCGGCCCGGATCGGCGCGCTGGGCCTCGCGAGCACCGCCATCGTGGTCGAGATGATGACCCGGGGCGCCGTCGAGAGCATCTTCGAGAAGGAGCGGCTGGCCGTGCTGCTCGGTCTCACCGTCGGGCTCGCCTGCTCGGCCAGCCGGTCAACCAGGGCGGGGACGGCGACGTCGTCTCTTGTGAGCGACCCGCTCGTTGTCCCCCCTGAGTGGTATCCGCAGGACGAGGCCCTCGGGACTCGCTCGCTCGTCAACTCGGGAATCGTCCCGACAGAGAACACCTAGGAGTTGGTCCCGTGCTTCCCGAGCAGTTGTGGCGCGTCATCCGGCAGGCCTGGGCCGTCGTGGTGGTCATCGTCGTGGTCTGCGTGGTGGGCTTCGTCGGGCTCGCTGCCAAGGCGCAGCGTCCGTACCACTCGTCGATCACCCTCAACGTGCAGGCCCC
>JAWWOM010000412.1:0-6795 GCA_033851655.1 Frankiales bacterium | reverse complement strand
TGTCACGGTCCGGGTCCTCGGACTCGAGGTGCAGCAGCTGGGCCATGATCACGTTGGCCACGCCGTCGTCGATCGGGGTGCCGAGGAAGACGATGCGCTCCTTGAGCAGCCGGTCGTAGATGCTCATGACCCGTTCGCCACGGCTCGTGCTCTCGATGACGTACGGGATCGTGTACGTGGCGGAGGGCTCGGAGCTCATCTGGGACTCCCGGGGGAGGATAAGGCCGCTCATGACGCACCGGTCAGGGTGCCGGCGCTGGTCGGGAGCTGCAGGGTGCTCGCGACGACGTGGTCGACGAAGCCGTAGTCCTTGGCCTCCTCGGCCGTGAACCAGCGGTCGCGGTCGGAGTCGTTGTCGATCTGCTCGACGGTCTGGCCGGTGTGGAACGCGATGCGGTCGATCATCGTCCGCTTGGTGTAGAGGATCTGCTCGGCCTGGATCGCGATGTCGGAGGCGGTGCCGCCGATGCCCACGGATGGCTGGTGCATCATCACCCGCGCGTGCGGCAGGGCGTACCGCTTGCCCTTGGTGCCGGCGCAGAGCAGGAACTGGCCCATGGAAGCAGCCAGACCCATGACGACCGTCGGCACGTCGTTCTGGATGTAGTTCATCGTGTCGTAGATCGCCATGCCGGCGGTCACCGAGCCACCCGGGGAGTTGATGTAGAGCCAGATGTCGCGGGTGGGGTCCTCGGCCGAGAGCAGCAGCATCTGGGCGGCGATCTGGTTGGCGATGCCGTCGTCGACCTGGCTGCCGAGGAACAGGATGCGCTCACGCATGAGCCGGTCGTAGACGGAGTCGTTGAGGTTCATGCCGGCCCCGGCCCGGGCCATGGGCGCGTACGGAGGCAGTGCCGGACCTGCCAGACCCGGCCCGGAGGCACTCCCTGAGGTAGTGGAGAGGTCGCTCACTCGTGTCACCTGCTCGCTCGTCGGTTCGGTCGGGAAGTGCGTGCCCCGTACCTCCGGAGCGATCCGGAGAGGGGGTGCGTCCGACCCTAACGCGGCGAGGGGGTCGCTGTTCCGTGTACGAGTTGATGTTCGCTGTCGGCGCACGTGGTGCACCCCTGCGGGCTAGTGGTCGTGGCCCGCGTGCGAATCGTCCGCGTGTGCCGCGATCCAGGCCGGGTCATGCTCGCCACGGTCGTGGGCGGCCTGGTCGTGCGGCGGCTGGGGCACGTATGAGGCCTCGTGCTCACCGCGGTCGTGCGCCGCCTGGTCGTGCGGCTCGGCGGCCAGGGAGCTGAACTCGTCGAGCAGCGAGAGGTCGACCGGCCTGCCGGACGCGTCGGTGACGACGGCGCTGGTCAGGACCAGCGCGAGCGCCTTGCCGCGGCGGACCTCGGCCCACAGCGAGCCGAGCTGGCCACTGCGCTGGAGCTGGTCGGCGTACTCCTGCGGCTCCATGCCGGACTGCTGGGAACGGCGGAGCAGTGCCTCGATCAGCTCGGGCTGGGAGACCTCGAGGGACTCCTTGGTCGCGATCTCGTCGAGGATGAACTGGGCCTTGAGCGCGTCGGCGGCGGTGTCGGCGATCTCGGCGTCGAACTCCTCGCTGCTCTGGCCCTGGGCCTCGAGGTAGCGGTCGAGCGTCATGCCCATGGTGGCCAGCTGCTCCTGCATGCTCTGCCGGCGCCAGGTGCGCTCGGACTCGAGCAGCCCCTCGGGCAGCGCGACCTCGGTCTGCTCGAGCAGCGCCTCGAGGACGTTGTCGCGCGCCTCGGTGCCCTGCTGCACGGCGTTGGCCCGGCCGAGCCGCTCCCGCAGGTCGGCGCGCAGCTCGTCGCGGGTGTCGAACTCGCTGGCCATCAGGGCAAAGCTGTCGTCCAGCGGGGGCAGGTCCTTGGCCTTGACCGAGGTGACGGTGACGCTGATCTCGGCGGTCTTGCCGACGTGCTCGCCGGCGCCGAGCTCGGTGCTGAACGTCGCGGAGCCGCCGGCCTCGAGGCCGGTCACCGCCTCGTCCAGGCCGTCCAGCAGGGTCTTGGAGCCGACCTCGTACGAGAGACCCTCGGCGCTGGCGTCGGGGAGCGTCTCGCCCTCGAGGTCGGCGGAGAGGTCGAGGATCACGTAGTCGCCGGCCTGGACCGGCCGCTCGACGTCGACGAGGGCGCCGAAGCGGTCACGCATCGCCTCGAGCTGCTCGTCCACCTGCCCGTCGGTGACCTCGGCGTCCGCGACGCTGATCGGCAGCTTGTCGTAGCCCGGCAGCGTGATGGTCGGCTTGACCTCGACCTGGGCCGTGAAGATCAGCTGCTCACGGTCGTTGAACTCGGTCACCTCGACCGACGGCTGGCCGAGCACCTGGAGGTCGTTCTCCCGTACGGCATCGCTGTAGAAGCGCGGGATCGCGTCGTTGACCGCCTCCTCGAGCACCACACCCCGGCCGATCCGCTGGTCGAGCACGGCGGCCGGCACCTTGCCCGGGCGGAAGCCGGGGATGCGCACCTGCTGGCCGACCTTGCGGTAGGCGGCGTCCATGCTCGGCTTGAGCTCGTCGAAGGGCACCTCGACAGTGAGCTTGACCAGGGTCTCGGACAGGCTCTCGACGGCGCTCTTCACGATCGTGCTCACCTCAGGACTCGGGGGTACGGGGGACGTTCCGGGACCGCGAGGCTACCGGGGTGCTGGGAACGGTGTCGGGGCGGGGAGACTCGAACTCCCGATCTCCTGCCCCCAAAGCAGGCGCGCTAGCCACTACGCTACGCCCCGCGGCGCGAGGCCAGTGTAGGCGAACGCAGCATTGTCGGCCCGTCGCCGCTGCCACGTGGGTAGGCTGGGCGGGACAACTGAACGCTCGACCCGCGGGTGTAGCTCAATGGCAGAGCCCCAGCCTTCCAAGCTGGCCATGCCGGTTCGATCCCGGTCACCCGCTCCGCGTCTCCCGTACGGCGTTCCCCGAAAGGCGGCAGCGTGCGCGTCGGTAACGACGAGCTGATCCTCGACGGTCAGGCCGACGATGTGCCGCGCGCGCGGCATTATGCGGCCGCTGCGCTGCAGGGCGGCCCGGCGGAGGTCCTGCTGGGCGACGTCGAGCTGGTCGTCTCCGAGCTCGTCACCAATGCGTTGCTGCACGCCGGGCCGCCCGCCTCGCTGCGGGTCGTCCTCCCCACCCCCGAGGGCAGCGAGCCGGTGACCGTGCGGGTGGAGGTCCGCGACCCGATGCGGACGGCCCCGATGCGGGCGATCGCGACCCACCTGTCGATGACCGGGCGCGGGATCGCCCTGATCGAGGCGCTGGCCTCGAGCTGGGGCGTGGAGCAGGACGGCACCGGCAAGGTGGTCTGGACCGAGCTCTCGACCGGCCACGTCGCGAGCGCCGAGCAGGACTTCGGCTCCGCCGACTTCGACATCGACACCCTGCTCGCAGCGTGGGACGACGACCCGGCCGATGCCAGGCAGGTGACCGTACGGCTGGGTGACGTGCCGACCCAGCTGCTGCTGGCCGCCAAGGGGCACGTCGACAACCTGGTCCGCGAGTTCACGCTGGCCGCGGCAGGTGCCGAGTCCGGGAACAGCGCCGCCGTACCGATCCACCTGGCCTCCCTGGTCGAGACGGTGGTGCACCGGTTCGCCGAGCCCCGCCGGGCGATCAAGCGCCAGGCGCTCAAGGCGGCGGCGGCCGGCGAGCCCCGTACCGAGCTGGTCCTCACCCTCTCCCCCGCCAACGTCGCGTCGGGCCTGGCCTACCTCGAGGCACTGGACGAGGCGGACGCGTACGCCCGGGCAGCCCGGCTGCTCACCCTGGGGACCCCGGCGCAGCACCGGATCTTCCGCCGCTGGTACGTGGAGTCGCTGATCGGCCAGGTTGAGGCGGCCACCCGAGGTGGTGCGGTGCGGGTGCAGACGTTCGAGGAACGGCTGCTCGAGGAGATCGGCCAGCTCGCGGAGACCCAGCGGGCCACGGAGCGGGCCGCGAGGCTGCAGGAGGTGACCGCAGCGCTCGGCGCCGCCACGACCGCCGAGGAGGTGGCCGACGTGGTCGTCATCGAGGGAGTGGCGGCGCTGGGGGCCTCCGGCGGCAGCGTGCTGCTGCCGCAGGGCGACCACCAGGTCCTGCTGCCGGGTGCCTTCGGCTACACCGAGCAGTTGATGGCCCATCTGCGCGACCGGCCTCCGTCGGCTGACCGGGCCAGCGCCGGCTGGCTGGCGGAGCCGGTCTGGATCGAGTCACGCCAGGAGCGCGACGAGATGTTCCCGGACCTGGCCGAGCTCGAGCCGCAGACGGCGGCGCTGTGCGTCCTGCCGCTGCAGGTGAGCCAGCGGGTGCTCGGAGCGCTGCGGTTCAGCTTTGCCACGCCCCGGCTCTTCGACGAGGCAGAGCGCCGGTTCGTGTTCAGCCTCGCAGCGCAGACCGCTCAGGCGCTGGACCGCAGCGGGCTGCTGGCCGCTGAGCGCGCAGCGCGAGCCTCGGCCGAACGCCTGGCCGACCGGCTGGCCCGGCTGCAGCAGGTGACCGCCGAGCTCACCTGCTCCGCCGACGCGGACGAGGTGGCCGAGATCATCGTGGCCCACACCACCGAGGCACTGGGCGCCGACCTGGGCACGCTCTCGTTGCTCCAGGAGGACGGCACCCTGTCGTTGGTGCGGCACCGCGGCTCGCTCGCCGGGGAGGCCAGCCGCTGGCAGTCCTATCCGGTCGACGCGACGCTTCCGGCCGGCGAAGCCCTGCTGTCCCGGACGGCGGTCGTGGTGACCGGCGAGGGCGAGCTCTTGCGGCGTTATCCGGCGCTGGCCGGCAACAGCACCCCGAACACCGGACTGGTCTGCGTCCCCATGCGGTTCGGCGACCGGGCGATCGGGGTCCTGACCCTCAGCTTCGCCGACAACGCCGACGAGCTGCGCCAAGGCTCCCTGCTGGCCTTCCTGCAGACCCTCGGTGACGTGTCCGCCCAGGTCATCGAGCGGCACCGCGCGCTCGCGGCGACCACGGCGGCCAACGCCAAGCTCTCGTTCCTCGCCGAGGCGTCGGCGGTCATCTCCAGCAGCCTGGACCAGCGGACGACCCTCTCGGCGATCGCCAGCCTGATCGTCCCGGCGATGGCCGACCTGTGCGCCGTCCACCTGGTCGACGGCAACGCGATCAGGACCGTCGCCGTCGCCCACATCCCCTCCGAGCGGTTGTCGGCGGCCGAGCGGCGCGCCACCGACTTCCCGATCGACCCGGAGGAGCCCACCGGGGTCGCGAGCGTCATCCGGACCGGCCGCAGCGAGCTGTACGCGAAGCTGACCGACCTGGACCTGTCGTCGACCTCGTCCGACGAGCGGCGGCTCGCGGCCGACCGGGCGCTCGGCCTGTCCAGCGTGATGGTGGTGCCCATGCTCGGCCGTACGGGAGTCATCGGCGCGATCGCGCTGGTGCACGCCGACAGCGGCCGGCGTTACGACGAGGCGGACCTCGCCATGGCGGAGGACCTCGGCCGGCGGGCCGCAGTGGCGGTCGAGAACGCCGAGGAGTTCCGCCAGCAGGGTGGCCGGCTGGCCGCGATCACCCGGGTGGCCGAGGCCGCGCAACACGCGATCCTGGCGCCCGTACCTGCCCAGATCGGGCCACTGCTGCTCAGCGCCGCCTATGTCAGCGCGGCCCGCGAGGCACTGATCGGCGGGGACCTGTACGAGGTGGTGCCGCGCGGGGACGGGCTCCGGTTGCTCATCGGCGACGTCCGCGGCAAGGGCCTGGACGCCGTACGCGTGGCGACCGTGGTGCTCGGCGAGTTCCGGGCAGCGGCAGCCGACGAGCCGGACCTCGAGCAGGTGGCCGTACGGGTCGACCGCCGGCTCACCGCCTATCTGGGCGACGAGGACTTCGTCACAGCGCTGATGGTCGACATCGGCAACGACGGCAGCTGCCGGATCGTCTGTTGCGGCCACCCACCGGCGATCATCGCCTGCGGCCGCGAGCTGCGCTCGATCGAGTCGGAGCCCACCCTGCCCCTGGGCCTCGGCGCGACACCCCGGACGGTGACCCTGCAGCTCTCCCCCGGCAACCGGTTGCTGCTGTTCACCGACGGGTTGGTCGAGGCCCGGCGCCCGGACGGGCAGTTCGTCGAGCTGGCCACGATCACCGCGCCGTTGTCCGCCGGCCGGCTCGACACCGTGCTCAACCGGGTGCTCGAGGCGCTCCGCCTGCAGGTGGGTCCGGACCTCGGGGACGACCTCGCTCTGCTTGCCGTGGAGTACCAGCCCTGAGTCGGCCTGTACCGTTTTGTCGGTGAACAAAGCCCAGAGCAGACCCCTGAACCGTCCCCGCACCCGCCTGCTGAGCATCGCCGCCGGCCTCGCCGCCACGCTGGGCGCGAGCATGATCTCGGCCGGGCCGGCCGATGCCGCGCCAG
Source organism: Frankiales bacterium (assembly GCA_033851655.1). Taxonomy (GTDB): domain Bacteria; phylum Actinomycetota; class Actinomycetes; order JAWWOL01; family JAWWOL01; genus JAWWOL01. Next base: position 460 of record JAWWOM010000412.1, on the reverse strand, counting down.
CCGCGCGGGTCGACCTGGCGGAGGCGGTGGGGACCCTGCCCGCCGCCGCCGAGCTGCCCCCCGGCGACGTCACCGGCTTCACGGAGACCACGGTGACCCAGCCGACCGGGCTCGACCCGTGCAACCTGGCCGACGCCCAGCGGTTCAACCTGCACGACAACGGGGCGGCGATCGGGATCTACAGCACACCGGCAAATGTCCCGCTGTCCCGGCTGGCCCAGTGGGTGGTCTCGACCCGGGTGTTCGCCACCAGCAAGGGCGCACACGACGCGGTCACCCGGCTCGGCATCGCCGAGAAGGCCTGTCCCAGCGTGGCCAAGGCCAACGGGATGACGTTCAAGCGGACCTGGAGCGCCGGCTACGCGACAGCGAGCGGCTGGCGCGGCTACCACACGGTCGACGTGATCACCATCGCCGGCCGCAAGACCCGGCTGCGGCACATCGCCGTCTACCTCCAGCG
>JAWWOM010000037.1:0-10753 GCA_033851655.1 Frankiales bacterium | reverse complement strand
CCAGGGACAAGATGTTGAGTGGGTTCAAGGCACTGGGCATCGTCGAACGCATGGATGGCGCCGACGCGGTGATCCAGCTCAAGCTGATCGCCGGCTGAGCCCGGGCGTGGACGTGGACGGCGTCCTGGCCGACGGGACAGTGGTCCGCTGATCACCGGCGACCGCTGGGTCCTGCCGGTCCGCTGAGGCTGGCCCATGCCATGCTCGGCCGATGAGCCAGACGCCTGACGAACAGCAGCTCTCCTTCCCCCGGCACTCCGCGAGGACCCAGCGGTTCACCCTCGGCCAGCCACGCAGCGTCGCTGTCGCCGAGGACGGCTCGCGCGTGGTCTTCCTGCGCTCCGCCGCCGGGACCGACCCGGCCAACGCGCTCTGGGTCTACGACGTGCCGGCCGGCCGGGAGCGGCTGGTGGCCGATGCGACGGCGCTGCTCGGGTCAGGGGAGGACGAGCTGCCGGCGGAGGAGCGCGCGCGCCGCGAGCGGCTGCGCGAGGGAGCGGGCGGCATCGTCGCGTACGGGATCGACCCCTCCGCGAGCGTTGCCTCGTTTGCGCTGTCCGGCAGGCTGTTCGTCGCGGACCTGACGTCCGGCGAGGTCACTGAGCTGCCGACGGCCGGCCCGGTGATCGACCCGCGCGTCGACCCGACCGGCAGCCGGGTCGCGTACGTGACCGGCGGCGCCTTGCACGTCGTGGAACGCTCCGGCGGCACGTCGGTCGAGCTGGCCGGCGAGACCGACGAGCAGGTCGGGTGGGGACTCGCGGAGTTCATCGCCGCCGAGGAGATGGACCGGATGCGCGGCTACTGGTGGTCGCCGGACGGCCAGCGCCTGGTCGTCGCCCGCGTCGACGAGTCGCCGGTGCAGCGCTGGCACATCGCCGACCCGGCCCACCCGGACCGGCCGGCGCAGGAGGTGGGCTATCCGGCCGCCGGCACCGACAACGCCCGGGTCACCGCCGCCGTTGTCGACCTGGACGGGGGCAAGGTCGAGATCGCCTGGGACACCGAGGATCTGCCCTACCTGGTCGCCGCGGGCTGGCCCAAGGGCCGTTCCCCCTTCGTGGTCGTCCAGAGCCGGGACCAGCGCAGGCTGCTAGTCCTCGACGTCGACCAGCAGACCGGTGCCACCACCGTCGTACGGGAGGACACCGACCCGATCTGGGTCGACATCAACCCGGGCGTGCCGAGCTGGCTCACCGACGGCCGGCTGGTCTGGCTGGCCGACACAGACGACACCCGGCGGCTGTTCGTCGGTGACGAGCCGGTGACCCCGATCGGGCTGCAGGTGTCGGCCGTGCTCGGCAGCGGCCCGGACTGGGTGCTGCTCGAGGCCTCCGCCGAGCCGGTCGAGTCGCACGTCTGGCGCTGGTCGGCCGACGGGCTGGAGCGGCTGAGCGGCTCGCCGGGTATCCACCGCGCTGTTGCCGGGGGGAACGTCGTGGCCATGGCCTCCGCGAGCCTCGACCACGCCGGCGCCCGCTGGACCGTCACGGTGGCGGGTCAGCAGGTCGCCGAGCTGGTCTCGTACGCCGATCAGCCCCGCGTCCGGCCGGCGCCCGCGCTGCTGCGGGCCGGTGCGCGCGAGCTGCGGACCGCGTTGCTGCTGCCCGCCGACGGCGTCCGCCCGAGCGGACCGTTGCCCGTACTGATGGACCCTTACGGCGGCCCGCACGCCCAGCGGGTGCTGTCGGCGCAGGGCGCGTTCCTGTCCTCGCAGTGGCTGGCCGACCAGGGGTTCGCCGTGATCGTCGCGGACGGGCGGGGGACGCCGGGGCGAGGACCGGCCTGGGACCGCAGCGTCGCGTTCGACCTCGCCACGGCCCCTCTCGAGGATCAGGTCGATGCGTTGCACGGCGTGGCGGCCCAGCGCCCGGGCGAGCTCGACCTGGGCCGGGTGGCGATCCGGGGCTGGTCCTTCGGCGGCTACCTGGCCGCGCTGGCGGTGCTACGCCGGCCCGACGTGTTCCACGCGGCGGTCGCCGGCGCCCCGGTGACGGACTGGCGGCTGTACGACACGCACTACACCGAGCGCTACCTGGGGCACCCCGATGACCGGCCGGACGCGTACGCCGGGTCCTCCCTGCTCGAGGACGCCCACCGGCTGGAGCGGCCGTTGATGCTGGTGCACGGCCTGGCGGACGACAACGTGGTGGTCGCGCACACGCTGCGGCTGTCGTCGGCGCTGCTCGCCGCCGGCCGGGCGCACACGGTGCTGCCGCTGTCCGGGGTCACCCACATGACGCCGCAGGAGGTCGTCGCCGAGAACCTGCTGCTCCTGCAGGTCGCCTTCCTCCAGGACGCCCTCAGCTGACCCCGGACACCCGTTCGGCCCTGTCCATCGCGACCGCCTCCTCGGGGCTCGGTGCGCTGCCGCCGAGGTGGGCCGGCAGCCACCAGTCGTCGCCGTCGGCCGGCTTCATCGGGTTGCGCTCCTGTGCCTGGGCCAGCAGCTCCTTCACGGCGTCGGACAGCCGGACCGTCAGCGCGCCGACACTCTCGCCGGGGAGCGCGTTCAACGGCTCGCCAACCAGCACCGTGACCCGTACATGACGGCGCAGCTTGGGCTTGCGGTGCTTGGTCCAGATCCGCTGGCCGCCCCAGACCGCCACCGGGATGAGCGGCACGCCGGCGTCGATCGCCATCCGGGCTGCGCCGTTCTTGAGCTGTTTGACCGTGAACGAGAGGCTGATGGTCGCCTCGGGGAACACCCCCACGACCTCGCCGGCCTTGAGCGCCCGCAGCGCGGCGTTGAACGAGGCGGCGCCGGCGGAGCGGTCCACCGAGATGTGCTTCATGCCGCGCATCAGCGGCCCGGCCGCCCAGTGGTGGAAGATCTCCTGCTTGGCCATGAAGCGGACCAGCCGCTTCGACGGCAGTCCGGCCGCTCCCACGATGATGAAGTCGAGATAGCTGATGTGGTTGCTGGCCAGGATCGCCCCACCGGTACGGGGGACGTTCTCGCTGCCGTCGATCGTCATCTTCAGGTCCAGCGCCCGGAACACGCCCAGCGCGGTGGCGATCACGGGTCGGTACACGAGCTCGGCCATGGCGCTCAGGCTAGCGGAGTGGGCAGCTCGCGGGCGGCAGGCTGTGCGACGATGGCCGCGTGACCAGCCCGACGACCGAACGCACCACCCGGCCGGAGCAGGACGAGGAGCTCGACGCCGACCGGCCCTGGGTGACGATCGTCTGGAACGACCCGGTCAACCTGATGACGTACGTGACCTACACCCTGCAGAGGCTGTTCGGCTACAGCCTCGAGAAGGCGACCCAGCTGATGCTCCAGGTGCACCACGAAGGCAAGGCCGTCGTGTCCAGCGGCAGTCGCGAGGAGATGGAACGCGACTGCACCCGGCTGCACGCTGCCGGCCTCTGGGCAACCCTCGCGAAGGACTGACGTGGCGGCTAGACGGCGGAGGGAAGGCTTCGCCCGTACGGTGAAGGGGCTGGAGTGCTGGCTCGACCCCGACCTGGCCACGGCGATCCGGCGGAGCGCCCGTGAGGTCCAGGAGCTGATCGCCAGCGAGCCGGCCATCGAGGGGCTGACCGGACTGGATCCGGAGGCGTCCTCCGAGGCCGGGGCCTTCACCGAGCTGGAGGACATGCTGGCCTCCGGGACCCTGGCCGGGCTGGCGGGGCTCGGCGGCGAGGTGCCGCCGCTGTCGGAGGACCCGGCGCTGGCCCGGCTGTTCCCGGTGGCGTACGAGGACGCCGAGCAGGCCGAGGAGTACCGCCGGTTCACCTACACCGAGCTGCACGCGGCCAAGATCGCGGGCCTCGGGCAGCTCAGCGAGCAGCTGGCCGAGATGGCTCCGGACATCGTGCTGGACGACGAGTCCGCGGCCGTCTGGCTGTTGGCGCTCAACGACCTGCGGCTGGTGGTCGGCTCGCGGATCGGGATCACCGAGGACAACGGCGACGTCTTCGAGTCGTTGCCGGCGGAGGACCTGCGGGCGCTGCTGTACGGGCTCTACGTTGTCCTCACGTCGCTGCAGGACTCACTCGTCGAGGCCCTCGCCGGCTGGTGATCTAGGCTTGGCGTCGTGCTGACCATCGACCGGGCGACCTACGACGCGATCATCGCGCACGCTCGCCGCGACCACCCGGACGAGGCTTGCGGAGTGGTGGCCGGCCCGCTCGGCTCGGACCGGCCGGCACGGTTCATCCCGATGCTCAACGCGGCCCGGTCGCCCACGTTCTACGAGTTCGACTCCGGCGACCTGCTGCGGCTCTACCGGGACATGGACGACCGCGACGAGGAGCCGGTGGTCGTCTACCACTCGCACACGGCCACCGAGGCCCGCCCGTCCCGTACCGACATCTCCTACGCGTCCGAGCCGAACGCCCACTACGTGCTCGTCTCGACCCGTGACCCCGACGTGGTGGAGTTGCGCTCGTTCCGCATCGTGGACGCTACGGTGACCGAGGAAGACGTGCAGGTGGTCGACTCGTACCCGGAATGAAGCCCTGACCTGCCCCGTTGGACAAGCCTGCCCGTCCCGCACGCTTAGAGGAGACCGACCACCATGGCCGTTGAGGTCCGGATCCCGACCATCCTGCGCAACCTGACCGGCAACCAGAAGCAGGTCCAGGGCGAGGGAGAGACCCTCGAGGCGCTCTTCGCCGACCTCGAGACCAAGTTCGCCGGCCTGCGTGGGCGGCTGGTCGACGACGAGGGCGGGCTGCGCCGGTTCGTCAACGTCTACCTCAACGACGAGGACGTCCGCTTCCTCGGCGGCCTCGAGACCAAGCTCGGCGACGGGGACACCGTGACGATCCTGCCGGCCGTCGCCGGCGGCTGACCGGAGTCTCCTCGTGCGCTTCGACTCGCTGCTGGACTCCCTCGGAGGCACCCCGCTGGTCGGGTTGCCGCGGCTCTCGCCGTCCGCCGACGTCCGGCTGTGGGCCAAGATGGAGGACCACAACCCGACCGGGTCGGTCAAGGACCGCGCCGCGTTCTACATGATCTCGGCGGCCGAGAAGGAAGGCCGGCTCAAGCCCGGGTCGACCATCCTCGAGCCGACGTCGGGCAACACCGGCATCTCGCTGGCGATGGTGGCCAAGCTCCGTGGTTACCGGTTGATCTGCGTGATGCCGGAGAACACCTCGATCGAGCGCCGCCAGCTGCTCGAGATGTACGGCGCCGAGATCATCTCCTCGCCGGCCGCCGGCGGCTCCAACAGGGCGGTGGCGCGCGCCAAGGCCCTGGCCGCGGAGCATCCCGACTGGGTGATGCTCTACCAGTACGGCAACCCGGCCAACGCACTGGCGCACTACGAGACCACCGGCCCCGAGATCCTCGCCGACCTGCCGACGATCACCCACTTCGTCGCCGGCCTCGGCACGACGGGAACCCTGATGGGGGTCGGCCGGTTCCTCAAGGAGCGCGTGCCCTCGGTGACCATCGTCGCCGCCGAGCCGCGGTACGGCGAGATGGTGTACGGCCTGCGCAACATCGACGAAGGCTTCGTCCCGGAGCTCTACGACGCGTCGATCCTCGACTCGCGGTTCTCGGTGGACGCGCGTGAGGCACTGCGCCGTACCCGCCAGCTGGTCGAGGAGGAGGGCATCTTCGCCGGCATCTCCACCGGCGCGATCCTGCATGCGGCGATGGCCCAGGCCGGACGCGCCGCCGCCGCCGGTGATCGCGCCGACATCGTGATGGTGGTCTGCGACGGCGGCTGGAAATATCTCTCGACCGGCGCCTACGGCGGCACCCTCGAGCAGGCGGAGGCGGCCCTGGACGGCCAGCTCTGGGCCTGAGCGCCCGCCCCCCGCGGAACGTTGTGTCGAAGTCGTTGTCAGGACGACCGATTCGACACAGGGTCCGTCCAGCCTCGGCTGACCAGCAGCCGCCGCACCAGGTCTGCGAACCGCCGCGGGTCGCGGCGCACAAAGGCGGCCGGAATGCGTATCACCTCCACCCCATCCACGCTGATCTCGGCGTCACGCAGCATGTCGGCGATCCACGTCTCGACGTCGATGTGAAAGGCCCCGTCGATCTCGATGCACAACCGATAGGCCAGCCAGGCCAGATCGAGATAGCGGCGCCGGTCGCCATCCATCCGTACCGTCTGCCGGCTCGGCTCCGGAAGACCGGCCTGCCGGATCGCCCGTAGCGCCTGCATCTCCGGCAATGACTGCGAGCCACCCAACGCGTCCTCGATGGCGGAGATGATGGTCGCCCGGTGCCGGCCGTTCCGGAACCGGGCGATCAGGTCGCCGAGCTGCTCGGGCTGCACCAGGCGCTGCTGTACGGCGGCGGCGATCACGGCGACGGCGTCATCGGCACGGCCGCGGCTCATGGCAAGGTCGATCACAGAGCGGGCCGGCGTCGTCCGTCTGGGCACATTGGTCGGGTGGATGTCCTGCGCCAGCACCGTGGAGCGGTGCACGACGACGAACCCACGCGAGGTGCGCCCTCCGGCGATCGGCGTGACCAGGTGGACCCTCTTGTCGTGCTGACCCTTGAGCCCGTCGAGCTCGCAAGCCGTGGCAGCCGCCAGAGCGGCGTCGTCGCCACCCCACAGTGAGGCAGCCCAGATCAGCTGCTCACGGGTCCATCGCCCGGAATGCGTGATGATGACCTTGGGCAACGGACGTTGCCAGCGTCCCGACGACAGCTGCCAACGCAACGCCGCAGGTGTCAAGCCCAGCGACAGAGCCTGGTCGTCGGTCAGTACGCCGCATTGATCCTCGTACGGACTGCTGTCGATGCGCTGGGCCATCCGCCGACTCTGCGACGGGCAAGGCGTGCCTCATCAGGTCAAGAACCCGTCTGTGGACAAAGATCGGGGCTGGGGACAACCAGCCTTGTGTCAAATCGGTCGCCGCGACGACGGATTCGGTCCAACGCTTGCGAGGCGGCGTGCGGGATAGGCTGGCGGGCATGGACGACGCGCCGATCGGGATCTTCGACTCGGGCGTGGGCGGGCTCACGGTCGCCCGCGCCGTCATCGACCAGATGCCGCACGAGCGGGTTCTCTACCTCGGCGACACCGCCCGGACGCCGTACGGGCCCAGGCCGATCGCCCAGGTGCGCGAGTACGCCCTCGAGAGCCTTGACCGCCTGGTCGCCGACGGCGTCAAGATGCTGGTCATCGCGTGCAACACCGCCAGCGCCGCGATGCTGAGAGACGCCCGTGAGCGGTACGAGATCCCGGTGGTCGAGGTCATCCAGCCGGCCGTGCGGCGCGCGGTCCTGGCCACCCGCAACGGCCGGATCGGCGTGATCGGGACTGTCGCGACGGTCACCAGCGGCGCGTACGAGGATGCCTTCGCCGCCGCAGCGCACGTCCAGGTCACCAGCGCCGCCTGCCCGCGGTTCGTCGACTTCGTCGAGCGCGGCGCGACGTTCGGCCGGCAGCTGCTCGGCCTGGCCCAGGTCTACCTGCAGCCGCTGATCGAGGCCGACGTCGACACCCTCGTCCTCGGCTGTACCCACTACCCCCTGCTGACCGGCGTCATCTCCGGTGTGATGGGCGACGGCGTGACCCTGATCAGCAGCGCCGACGAGACCGCCAAGGACGTCTACAAGACCCTGGCAGCCAAGGGCATCGAGCGGGACGAGGGACTGCCGGAGCCGGAGCACGTGTTCCTCGCGACCGGCGACCCCGAGCGGTTCGCCAAGCTGGCTCGCCGGTTCCTCGGCCCCGACGTCGGCCACGTCCGGCAGGTCGTACGGGCATGAAGCTCACCATCGTCGGCTGCTCCGGCACCATGCCAGGCGCCGACGGCCCCGCCTCGTCCTACCTGCTGGAGGCGAGCGGGTTCCGGCTGCTGGTCGACTGCGGCAACGGCGCAAGCGGGGCGATGCAGCGTCACGTCGGCCTGCTCGACCTCGACGCCGTCCTGATCACCCATGTGCACGCCGACCACTGCCTGGACCTGGTCGTCTACTCCTACGCGAGGCGCTACGGACCGGGCAACCCCAAGCCGATCCCGGTGTACGGGCCGCAAGGGCTCCAGGAGCGGCTGCTCCAGGCGTTCGACGTGGCTCCGGCCGACCGGCTCGAGGGCGTCTACGAGTTCCGTACGCTGCGCCAGGGCCGCCGTACCATCGGCCCCTTCGCCATCGACCTGGCCCCGATGAACCACCCGGTGGAGACGTACGGCCTGCGGATCATGGCCGATGGCGCCAGCCTGGCCTACTCCGCCGACACCGGAGAGTGCCCGGCGTTGGTGGACCTCGCCCGCAACGCCGACCTGCTGCTGTGCGAGGCCGCGTTCAAGCACGGCGCGCCGGGCAACGTGGCCGGCCTGCACCTCACCGGGCGGCAGGCCGGCGAGCACGCGACCCGGGCGCACGCGAAGCGGCTCGTCCTCACCCACATCCCGCCGTGGATCGACCGCGACGAGATGCTCGCCGAGGCGACCGCCACCTTCCGCGGCCCGGTGGAGCTCGCCCGCGCCGGGGCGACGTACGACCTCTGGGTAGGCTCGTCGGACATCCCCTAGGAGGTCTCCACCGTGCCACGTCCCGATGGTCGCGCGAACGACGAGCTGCGCTCGGTCAGCATCACCCGAGGCTGGCTGGACCACGCCGAAGGCTCGGTGCTGGTGGAGTTCGGCAAGACCCGGGTGCTCTGCGCCGCCAGCGTGACCGTCGGCGTTCCGAGGTGGCGCAAGGGGAGCGGGCTGGGCTGGATCACCGCCGAGTACGCGATGCTCCCGCGCGCGACCCACGACCGCAGCGACCGCGAGTCGGTCAAGGGCAAGATCGGCGGCCGCACGCACGAGATCAGCCGCCTGGTCGGCCGCAGCCTGCGCGCCGCGATCGACCTGAAGGCGTTGGGGGAGAACACGGTCGTGCTCGACTGCGACGTCCTGCAGGCCGACGGCGGCACCCGTACCGCGGCCATCACCGGTGCCTACGTGGCGCTGCACGATGCCTGCGAATGGTTGCGGACCAAGGGATCCCTGGCCGGGGCACAACCGCTGGCCCGTTCCGTGTCGGCGATCAGCGTTGGCATCGTGGACGGCGAGCCGCGGCTCGACCTGTGCTACGAGGAGGACGTCAGGGCCGAGACCGACATGAACGTGGTCTGCACCGGCGACGGCGACTTCATCGAGGTTCAGGGCACCGCCGAGGGTGCGCCGTTCAACCGCAAGGAGCTCGACGCGCTGCTCGACCTCGCGGCCTTCGGCTGCCTGGACCTGAGCCGGCTCCAGCAGCAGGCGCTGGCGGCGCCGCTGCGTGACCGCTCGGGCGAACGGCCGACCGCACTGTGAGGCAGGTCGTCCTCGCGACCCGCAACGCCGGCAAGGTGCTCGAGCTGCGGCGCATCCTCGATGCTGCCGGGCTGGAGATCGAGCTGATCGGGATGGACGCCTTCCCTGACGTACCCGACGTTGTCGAGTCCGGCGCGACGTTCATCGACAACGCGTTGCTCAAGGCCAGGGCGGTGTACGAGGCCACCGGGCTGGTCACCGTTGCCGACGACTCAGGCCTGGTGGTCGATGCCCTCAACGGCATGCCTGGCGTCCTTTCGGCGCGTTGGGCCGGCCGGCACGGTGACGACAGAGCCAACCTCGACCTGGTGCTCGGGCAGCTCAGCGACGTGCCGGACGAGCGCAGGGGGGCTGCCTTCATCTGCGCGGCGGCCGCTGTCGGCCCGGACGGCGGCGAAGCCGTGGCCGAGGGCCTGATGGAGGGCTCGCTCATCCGAGAACCCCGTGGCAGCAACGGTTTCGGCTACGACCCGATCTTCGTCCCGTACGGCTACGACCTGACGACTGCGCAGCTGTCCGACGCCGCCAAGGACGCGATCAGCCACCGCGGCGAGGCGTTCCGGGCCATGGCGCCCCTGCTGGCCGAGCTGCTGGCGCGCGCCTGAGCCCACCGTCGCCGCAGGCTCAGCCGGCCGGGCCCCTGGAGTGATGCGCACTCTCCTGCGGGAGCAGCACATCGAGGTCCGGGGCGACGTCCACATGCGCACCAGGCGCGATCAGTCGCGTGCTCCAGCAGTCGCCCCCACACCAGCCCGACAGTCGGCCCAGATCGGGTTTGGGACAAGGCACATGTGGCACATCGGCTACGCCGAAAAGCACTGTGTGACGGTGGAAGGAGTGGCCATGACGGAGAGCAACCAGAGAGCCGAGCTGTCGGAGGAGCCGCAGTCCGAGCGAGGCCCCGTCGGCTCGCGCGACGTCGGAGGCCCTCCCGAGAGCGGACCAGCAAATCGTCCCTCCGGCAACCCGCACTCGGAGTCGACCGGCGTGGACAAGCAGGGGACGAAGGAAGACGACATGCAGGACATGCCGGCCGGGGACCAGGGCGGTTGACCGGCGCACACCCGAACGGGTCGAAGGAGGCAGCCGTGAGTGCACCGGACGATGACGACCGTCGCACCATTGCCGACAGCGGGAGCCAGGACGCAGCTGAGGGCGTCGTTCCGCCGTACGAGGGTCGCAAGGAAAAGGCAGAGCCGACGCAGCAGGGCGGCACCTCGCGAGGAGGTGTCCGCGTGGGCGGAGCCACCGGCCCTGTCCCGGACGACCAGCCCAAGGCTGCGGACCCCGAGACCACGCCCGGCGGCAGGACCGCCTCGCCGGCGGACGAGAGGCCGGCCGAGGACGAGCCTCAGGGCAGGCCGGCCGACCCCGGGGTGGATCTGCCCTCGCACATCGCCGGCGTCCCCAAGGGTGAGAGCGGCGGCGCTTGATCAACTGAACGGCGCAGTGGTGAGAATCGGGGCACGCTGCCCTGTCGATCAGGATGCTTGACACCCGTGGCCGCGCGGGATTAGGAACG
>JAWWOM010000036.1:0-8461 GCA_033851655.1 Frankiales bacterium | reverse complement strand
ACCCGCGCCTGGTGGCGGCGGCTGTCCTGATCATCGCCGCTGCCGGCGGTGCCTCGCTGTGGGGCGGACTCGGCCGGGGAGGCGGCCCTCAGACCTCCCAGACGGCCAGCCGGGCTCTTCCCCCTCGGGACCTGGCACACGGGCCGGCGAATGCGTTCTCGCGCGACGCCGCAGGCTCCGCTACCCAGCGGGCGCCGCTGCCGCCTGCCCAGTCGGACGCGGTGGCCGGAGCGGTGGATGGGGCGAAGGTGGTCCACACCGGCTCGCTGTCCCTCACGGTGCCGAAGGGGCAGGTCTCCGCGGTGCTCACCCGCCTCACCGGGCTGGCCGGCGGGCTTGGTGGCTACGTCTCGTCGACCAGCACCGCCGAGTCGGGCAGTCAGCCGACCGGAACCGTGGTGCTGCGCGTGCCGGCCGGTTCGTTCGACTCCGCGCTCGCTCAGGCCCGGACCTTGGGGACGGTGACCGCGAGCACGTCCAAGGGCGCCGACGTCACGGCGAAGGCCGCTGACGAGCAGGCGCAGCTGACCTCGCTGAAACGGACCCGCGACCAGTTCCTGATCATCCTGGCGAAGGCCAAGACGATCGGCGAGACGTTGTCCGTACAGCAGCGCGTCGACGATACACAGGCCCAGATCGACCAGGTGCAGGGTCAGATCAACGTCCTGGCCGACCAGTCCTCGTACGGGACCCTGACGGCGACGGTTGTCCAGAAGGCCCCAGCTGTCGTACCGAAGGCCAAGCCGGTCCACCACCAGAGCGGGCTGAGCAAGGCGTGGCACCGGGCCGTCGACGGGTTCGTCACCGGGGCGGAGGCGCTGATCGCCAGATCCGGACGGGCCCTGCTCGTGCTGCTCGTGCTCGTGGTCGGGCTGGCCGCCCTCCGCGCGGCCTGGAAGGTGGGCCGTAGGCGGCTGGTCTGAGGCTGCGCCCGGCCCGGCCGGATATCATCTGGGCACGATGACCGACACCGTGACGAGCTCCACGTCCAGCGATGCCAGCGTCCCCAGCCACCGCTACAACGCCGGGCTGGCCGCCCGGATCGAGCAGAAGTGGCAGCAGCGCTGGGACCGCGAGGGCACCTTCGAGGCACCCAACCCGGCCGGTCCGATGGCCGAGCCGGACAAGGTCGCCGGTCGGCCCAAGCTCTATGTGCTGGACATGTTCCCCTATCCGTCGGGCTCGGGGCTGCACGTCGGCCACCCGCTCGGCTACATCGCAACCGATGTGTTCGGCCGGTTCAAACGGATGACCGGCTACAACGTGCTGCATGCGCTGGGCTATGACGCGTTCGGGCTGCCGGCCGAGCAGTACGCCGTCCAGACCGGAACGCACCCGCGGGTCACCACAGAGGCCAACATCGCCAACATGCGCCGTCAGCTGGGCCGGCTGGGCCTGGCCCATGACAAGCGGCGCAGCGTGGCGACCACCGACCTCGAGTTCTACAAGTGGACCCAGTGGATCTTCCTGCAGATCTACAACTCCTGGTACGACGAGACGGCGCAGAAGGCGCGCCCGATCGACGACCTGATCGCCGCCTACGCGTCCGGCCGGCGCTCGACACCCGACGGGCGTGACTGGTCGGCCCTGTCGCAGCCCGAGCAGGACGCGTTGATCGACGACGCCCGGCTCGCCTACATCTCCCAGGCTCCGGTCAACTGGTGTCCCGGTCTGGGCACCGTGCTGGCCAACGAGGAGGTCACCGCCGACGGCCGGTCCGAGCGGGGCAACTTCCCTGTGCACAAGCGCAACCTGCGGCAGTGGATGATGCGGATCACGGCCTACTCCGAGCGGCTGCTCTCCGACCTGGACCGGTTGGACTGGCCCGAACCGATCAAGCTGATGCAGCGCAACTGGATCGGCCGTTCCGAGGGCGCCCGCGTGCGGTTCGCGCTGGCCGGGAGCGACGAGCAGGTCGACGTCTTCACCACCCGTCCGGACACCTTGTTCGGGGCCACCTATCTCGTGCTCGCGCCGGAACATCCCTTGCTGGACAGCATCATTCCGGCCTCCTGGCCGTCGGGTGACCTGCCGGCGTCGTGGACGGCCGGAGCTGGGACGCCCGGCGAAGCGGTGGCCGTCTACCGCCGCGCCTCCGGCGCCAAGAGCGACGTCGAACGCCAGGTCGACAGCCGCGACAAGACCGGCGTGTTCGCCGGTGTCTACGCCATCAACCCGGTCGACGGCCGCGAGCTGCCGGTGTTCGTCGCGGACTACGTGCTGATGGGCTATGGCACCGGCGCCATCATGGCCGTACCCGCGGAGGACGAGCGGGACTGGGCCTTCGCCGAGGCCTTCGCGCTTCCGGTGATCCGTACGGTCGCTCCCCCGGAGGGCTTCGCCGGCGGTGCCTACACGGGCTCGGGGCCCGCGATCAACTCCGGCTTCCTCGACGGGCTGCAGATGCCGGAGACCAAGCGGCTGATGACCGAGTGGCTGGCCGAGCGTCGGCTGGGCGAGGGCACCGTCACCTACAAGCTGCGGGACTGGCTGTTCAGCCGGCAGCGCTACTGGGGCGAGCCGTTCCCGATCGTCTACGACGAAGCCGGTCGGGCGCTGGCCCTGCCGGACTCGATGCTGCCGGTCGAGCTGCCGGACGTCGACGACTACTCGCCGCGCACCTTCGCCCCCGATGACTACACCAGCGAGCCGGAGCCGCCGCTGGGCCGAGCTCAGGACTGGGTCAATGTCACCCTCGACCTGGGCGACGGACCCAAACGCTATCGGCGTGAGACCAACACGATGCCGCAGTGGGCCGGGTCCTGCTGGTACGAGCTGCGCTACCTCGACCCCACCAACACTGAGCGTTTCGTCGACCCCGAGGTCGAGCGCTACTGGATGGGCCCCAGGTCCGAGACCCACATCGGCGGCGTCGACCTCTATGTCGGAGGCGCGGAGCACGCTGTACTTCACCTGCTGTACAGCCGTTTTTGGCACAAGGTGTTGTTCGACCTGGGTTACGTGTCCAGTGGCGAACCTTTCCACGGGCTGTTCAACCAGGGCTATATCCAGGCCTACGCCTATGTGGATGCCCGCGGCGTCTACGTGCCGGCCGAGGAGGTCGAGGAGCGCAACGGGGCCTACTTCTACGAGGGCGAGCCGGTTCGCCGTGAGTACGGCAAGATGGGCAAGAGCCTGAGGAACGCCGTCACGCCCGACGACATGTTCGCAGAGTACGGCGCGGACACACTGCGGCTCTACGAGATGTCGATGGGGCCGCTGGAGAGCTCGCGGCCGTGGGACACCCGGGCCGTCGTCGGCTCGTACCGCTTTCTGCAGCGGGTGTGGCGGATGGTCGTCGACGAGGAGACCGGTGCCGTACGGGTCACCGACGAAGCACCGTCTGACGAGCTGAACCGCCTGCTGCACAAGACGATTGACGGCGTGAGGTCTGACTTCAACGACCTGAAGTTCAACACCTCGGTGGCGAAGCTGATCGAGCTGACCAACGCCGTGACCAAGGCGGGTGGTCTCACGCCGCGCGCGGTGGCAGAGGCCGTCGTGCTGATGCTTGCGCCGCTTGCTCCGCACACCGCCGAGGAGCTCTGGTCGCTGCTGGGTCATGCCGAAACCCTTGCGTACGAGGGGTTCCCGGTCGCCGATCCGGCGCTGCTGATCGAGGAGACCGTGACCTGCGTCGTCCAGGTCGGTGGCAAGGTGCGGGACCGTCTCGAGGTGCGCGTCGACGTCGGCGAGGACGAGCTGCGTGCGCTGGCCCTGGCGACGCCGGGGGCGCAGCGGGCCTTGGAGGGGCGGGAGATCCGTACGGTCGTCGTACGTCCGCCTCGGCTGGTCAACATCGTCCTGGTCTAGCACCGCTGGCCGGGTAGTGGTGCGGCTGTCCACAGGTGCCGATTTCCTCCACAGGCCGGCATGTGGCTGACGACGGCTGAAGCAGCCCGCCTAACGTTCCTGCCATGCCGCCCCACACCCGCCGCCGACCACGGGAGACCGATCCCGTCGTGGCCGCACGACTGCAATCGATCACCTTTGCCGACCCCTACGTGTTCGTCCACGCCAACGACGTGCTCGAACCGGACTCCTTTGGGTACGAGGCCTTCTCGGCTGCCGATGCGTCCGAGCGGGCCGCGACAGGTGGTTGGGTCCCCGACCCGGTCCGGCCACCGCCACCTCCGCCACCCCCGACCGCTGTGCCCGTCGCCCGGGTCTCCGGTCGTTTGTGGGCCGAGGCACTCCGACAGCGGCTGGAGCCCGCGCGCAGCGGCGTGGCCGCCTTGTTGCTGCTGGGCGTCGTGGCGGCTGCGGCAGCCGCGGTGATGCTCCTGCGAGCCCAGCCGTCGACCACGGCCACAACTCTTCCGGCCCGGGTCTCGACCTCGTCGCACCCGGTCGGAACGGTGACGGGCGCGCCCTCGCCGGCCACGTCACTGTGGGTCGACGTCACGGGCAAGGTCCACCATCCCGGGGTGTTCAAGCTCCGAACGGGGTCCCGCGTCGTGGATGCCGTACGGGCAGCGGGCGGGGCGCTGCCGGGCACGTCGATGGACTCGCTCAACCTGGCGGCCAAGCTGACCGACGGTCAGCAGGTGGCGGTGGGTCTGACGGCGGCTGCGGCCGCGCCGGCTGCCGCTGCCGGGGCAGCGCCGGCTGGACCGGCTGGGCCGGTCGACCTCAACACCGCGACGGTGGAGCAGCTGCAGACCTTGCCGGGGATCGGGCCCGTGCTGGCTCAACGGATCATCGACTACCGGACGGCGCACGGCCCCTTCACCAGCGTCGACGGCCTTCAGCAGGTCGGTGGCATCGGGCCGAGCAAGTTCAGCCAGCTCAAGGAACACGTCAGTGCCTGAGCGGGGAGGTCTGCTACCGGCCGCCCTCGTCCTCCGCGGCGAGTCGCCGGTTCTCGAGGCGGTCCCGCCAGCTGTCCGTCGACCCGGACGGCAGGCTCCAACCGCGGCGGCGGGCGAGCAGGCACATCGTGGCGCCGACGGCGGTGGCAGCGAGGATGCCGGCCGTCGGGTGGTCGGCGCGGTTCAGCGCCACCATGACCGCGCTCGCCGCCACCGCGCAGGTCGCGTACAACGTGTTGCCGCCGAACACCCGTGGGACGCGCAGCACGGCGATGTCGCGGACCATGCCGCCACCGACGGCCGTGATGGTGCCGAGCAGGACCGCAGGCAGCCAGCCGAGGCCCACGTGCAGGGTCTTCTGGGCACCGACGGCGGCCCAGGCTCCCAGTGCCAGAGCGTCGAGCACCGGGAAGAACCGCTCCCAGAGCTGACCTTCGAACCGGACCAGGAAGGCCACCGCAGCAGCGCCGATGGCGGTCACCAGATAGGTGTAGTCCGTCAGCGCTACCGGGGTTCCGTGCTGCAGCAGGGTGTCCCGGATCAACCCGCCGCCGAGGCTGGACAGAATCGCCAGGACGGCGAAGCCGACGGGGTCCAGCCGTTCTGTCCGGGCGATGGCACCCCCGAGCAGGCCGCTGGCGAACACCCCGGTCAGGTCTGCGGCCCGGATCAGCCCATTGAGCGTGGCCGCCGAGGTGCTGAGGCCCAGCGGGTCAGGCGCAGGCACGGGTCACTGCTCGTACCCCTCGACCTCGGACACCGGCCGGGACTGCGCCTCGTCCGGGTTCTGGTCCGCGGAGCGGCGGGCGCGGCGCTGACGCAGCAGGTCCCAGCACTGGTCGAGCTCGGCCTCGAGCTGGCCCAGCCGGGCATGCTCCTCCTGTTTGCTGATCTCGCCGGCCTCGAGCCGGGTCCGCAGCTCGTGCTCCTCCTCGACCAGCGAGTGGACCGTCTGCAGGATGGTCGCGTCGTCCACGATGGCTCGCCTTCGTCGGGTGCTGCAGGGGCTGCTGCCGTCACCGTCATGCCATCACGAATCCCCTCGCAGGACCACTCCTCCCGCCGAGCACCCGGCCAGGGGCTCGCCGTAGGCTCGGCAGAGAGGAGAGCCGTGACCGAGCGACAGGGGTGATCCAGGATGGCCGACGGTACGGATGCAGCTGTGGGCGCGACGGTCTTCGTGCTGTTCGGCGCGACCGGTGACCTCGCGAAGCGGATGGTCCTGCCGGCCTTCTACCAGCTGGCCCAACACGGTCTGCTGCCCAAGCGGTGGCTGCTGATCGGCAACGGCCGCGGCGACGTCTCGCACGAGAACTTTCGCGATCACGTGCACGAGGTGCTCACCGAGTTCGGCCCCAAGCCCGAGGGCGAGCAGTGGGAGGACTTTGCCGCCCACCTGCGCTTCGCCGGAGGCGGCTTCGCCAAGGACAACCCCGGCAGCCTGCTGGACGTGTTGGAGGAGGCCAGGCACGAGCTCGGCGAGGAGGCGCAGTTCATTCACTACCTGGCGATCCCGCCGACCGCCTTCGCCAAGATCACCGAAGGTCTCGGTGAGCACGGCCTCGCCGCGGGCAGCCGGGTCATCTACGAGAAGCCGTTCGGCACCTCACCCAGCGACTTCCGTCAGCTCAACGGTGCCGTGCACCGTGTCCTCGACGAGCAGCAGGTTTTCCGGATCGACCACTTCCTGGGCAAGGAGGGAACGCAGAACCTGCACGCTCTACGGTTCGGCAACGGTCTGTTCGATCACGTGTGGCACCGCGAGCATGTCCGGGCGGTCCAGATCGACGTCCCCGAGACGCTGGACATCGACGACCGTGCCGAGTTCTACGACGAGACCGGGGCGCTGCTCGACATGGTGGTGACGCACCTGTTCCAGGTCGCGGCCGAGGTGGCCATGGAACCGCCGCTGTCGATGTCCGCCGAGGACCTGCAGTCGGCTCGGGAGACCGTCATAGCGGCTTTCCGCCCGATGGGACCCGACGACGTGGTGCTGGGTCAGTTCGACGGCTACCGCGACACCGAGGGCGTCGGCAAGGACTCCACGACCGACACGTTCGTGGCCGCTCGGTTGTGGATCGACACGGACCGTTGGCGCGGCGTGCCGTTCCTGCTCCGTACCGGAAAGCAGCTGGCCGCCTCCCGGCAGCAGGTGAGCCTGATCTTCCGTGCCCCCGACGACGGCCCGCTGCACGAGGAGGCTCCCGACCTCGGCAACGTGCTGGCCGTCTCGCTTGCCGGCTCGGGCTCCGTCCGGCTGCGGGTGGTCGTCAAGGAGCCGGGCGCCGACTTCACGTTGACGTGCGCCGACACGGAGCTGCCGTTGGCGGACATCCCCGACGCTGACCCACTGCCGCCCTACGTCAAGCTGATCCGCGACGTCGTTGTCGGGGATCGGTCCCTGTTCACCCGGCCCGACGGTCTGGCCAGCGCGTGGGACGCGATCACGCCGGTCCTCGAGAATCGGCCGTCGGTCCGCCCGTACGAGCGAGGCAGCTGGGGGCCGGCCGAGGCCAACCAGCTCGCCGCGCCGGACGGCTGGCTGGTCGGCTGACTGCAGCCCCCGCTGGATCGGCTGCGGTTCAGCGTCCACAGGTGCCGAACTTGTGCACAGGCCGCAGCTGACCCCTCCCGTGAGCGGCTGGTCTGCCTAGCGTGGCGGTCATGTCGGTGCTCGGGCTGGAGACGCCCGCCGGGGGTCGGGTGATCGACCTGCGGCTGCTCGTGCCTGCGCTGACGGTCTGGGCAGTGTGCTGGTGGTCGACAGGTGTCTCGCCACGGAGCTCCGCGATCGCTTGCGCTGCAGGCATTCTCGCAGCGACGATGGCCGGTCTGGTACGGCGCCGCCTGGTCCTGATGCTCTGCGCCGCACTGGTCGCTGCAGCGGCGAGTGCCGGCCTGCACATGGCCCTGCTGAAGACCGGACCACTGCCGGCGATGGCGAGGGCAGGCGATCGGGTCAGCGTCGAGCTCACCGTCACCACCGACCCCGTGCTGCACGTCGGCAAGGCAGCCGGTTCACAGCTACGGCCCGACCTGGTGGTCCTGCGCGGGGTCGTCTCCGGTGTCAGCGTCCCGCGCAGGGTCGACGGCCTGCGCAGCCCGGTGCTGCTGCTGGCCGGCGGTGACACCTCACACTGGCTGACCCTGATGCCCAGCCAGCGGATCGTCGTCGACGGCAGACTGGCGCCGCCCCAGCCCGGTGACGACCTGTCGGCCGTGCTGACCGCCCGCGGGACACCCCAGCTGCTCGGCCGGCCGAGCCGGCTGCAACGGGCGGCGGGCGTGATCCGGTCCGGCCTGAGGTCTGCCGTGGCCGGCCAGAGTGCTGACGTACGAGGGCTTCTGCCCGGTCTGGTGCTCGGCGATGTCAGCCGCATGGATCCCGCACTTACGGCGGACTTCCGCACCGCCGGCCTCACCCACCTGGTGGCCGTCAGCGGTGCCAACGTGGCGATCTTGTTCGCGGTCGTCCTGGCTCTGGCCCGCTTGGCGCGGGTACCGCCGCGGTCGGCGCTGGTCGTCTCGACCGTGCTGCTGGTGGGTTTCGTGGTGCTCGTACGGCCGACACCCAGCGTGCTGCGGGCGGCCGTGATGGCGGGGTTGCTCGTGGCGGCGGCACTCTCCGGGCGTCTCCGACAGCCCATGTC
>JAWWOM010000387.1:0-5423 GCA_033851655.1 Frankiales bacterium | reverse complement strand
GCGGCTTCTTCTCGGCGTTCCCCCTCACGCCCGGGCACGAGATCGTCGGCGAGGTCCTCTCCTGGGGCCCGGGTGCCGAGGGGTTCCGCCCGGGACAGCAGGTGGTCGTCGACAACGCGTCCGCCTGTGGGCACTGCCCCGAGTGCGGACGCAGTGACCCACTGTTCTGCCGCAACTTCCTCTCCCTCGGCGTCAACGCGGCCGGCGGCTTCGCCGAGCAGGTGCTCACCCGGGCCGACAAGGTCTTCGACGCCCACGACCTCTCGATCGACCTCGCAGTGCTTGCCGAGCCGCTCGCCTGCGCCGTCCACGGCATGGACGTGCTGGCCCTCAAGCCCGGAGCCGACGTCGTCATGATCGGGTCCGGTACGACCGGGTTGCTCCTGGCGCAGCTGCTGATCCATGGTGGCGCCGGCCGGCTCACGGTGGCCGGCCCGACCGCGTTCAAGCTCGAGCTCGCCAAGAAGTACGGGGTCGACCGCGTGGTCCAGGTGTCCCGCGGTGACGCCGACGGCACCGCTGCGACGCTGCGCGAGCTGGCGCCCGGCGGCTACGACGTCGCCATCGACGCGACCGGCTCGCCGGCGGTTGTCCAGACCCTGCCCGGCCTGGTGCGCGACAACGGCACCGTGCTGGTCTACGGGATGACCGACGAGGCGGACCGGGTCAGCTGGAGCCCGTACGACATCTTCCGGCGGCAGCTCACCGTCAAGGGGTCCTTCGCCCAGGTCAACTGCTTCGACCAGTCACTGGCGATGCTGCGCTCCGGCCGGATCAAGCACGAAGGTCTCATCACCCACACCTTCCCGCTGTCCCGCTACGGCCACGCGCTCCAGGCGGTCGCCGCCGACCCGACCTGCCTCAAGGCAGTCGTCAAGCCCTGACCACCGACAGCATCACCCACAGGGCCACGACCGAGCCGACCAGCGTCACCGGCACCGTCACCGACCCGAGCCGGGTGAACTCCGCGACCGATGGTTCGGCGTCATGAGCCTGCAGCACCCGCCGCCACAGCAGCGTCGCCAACGAGCCGGCGTAGGTGAGGTTGGGCCCGAGGTTGACCCCGATCAGGACGGCGAGCAGTGGCCCGGGGCCACCGACCGCGGCGATCGGCACCAGCGCCAGCACGGCCGGCAGGTTGTTCACCACGTTGGCCAGAACCGCTGCCAGGGCGGCAATCCCGAGCAGCGACAGCAGCGAGCTGCCGTCGGGGAGGATGTCAGCCAAGCCACTGTGCAGACCGTTCTCGACCACGGCCTCGACCACCACTCCGAGGGCCAGCACGAACAGGCAGAACGGCAGGTTTGCCGACCGGACAAGGGAAGCAGGCGTCGTACGGCCGTCCCGCAGCGCCCGGCTCCCGAGCACCAGCACCCCACCGAGCGCCGCCCAGGCCGGGTTGACGTCGAGGAACGACGTGATCACGAAGCCGAGCAGGGTGAGGGCCACGACGACCAAGGTGAAGACCGGCACCTGCGGCGGCTCGGAGACTTCGGGCTGCGATGCCGGCACCGCGAGGTCGCGGGCGAAGAACCGCCGGAACACCAGGTATTCCAAGCCGATCGCGACCATCCACGGCAACGACATCAGCGCCGTGAACCGCAGGAACGACAACCCGGACGCCGTGAAGGCCAGCAGGTTGGTCAGGTTGGACACCGGCAGCAGCAACGACGCGGAGTTGGCCAGATGGGCGGTGGCGTAGACGTGCGGCTTCGGCCGCGCGCCGACCCGGGCGGCCGTCGCGAACACGACCGGCGTCAGCAGCACCACCGTCGCGTCGAGGCTGAGCGCAGCCGTCACCAGGGACGCCACCACGAAGACACCGGCCAGCAGCCGCTGCGGCCGGCCGTGCGCACCCCGGGCCAGCACCGCGCCCGCTGCGGTGAACAGTCCCTCTGCGTGGCACAGCTCGGCCAGGGCCAGGATCGCCGCCAGGAAGAGCACCACCGGCAGCAGCCGGGAGGTCTCGGAGCGGGCAGCCGACCAGGTCACCGGTCCGACCGCGATGACGACGACCGCCGCAGGAACGGCCGCGACCGCCTCGGGCAGCCCGCGCGGCCGCGCCACGGCGAACGCCAGCACCCCCAGGAGCAGGACGACGGAGATGACCTCCGCCACAGCCTCATTCAACGTACGGACTCCCAGCGTGGCGGCGGTCGATGCTGCCATGCCCCGACGGCTAGGTCTCAAGCCCCTCGAGGTGGAACGTCTCGTTGTACGAGCGCAACGTGGCCGGTCCGTCGGCGTACCAAGCGATCTCGGAGAGCGAGGCCAGGTCCAGATGCATCCGGAACAGCGCAGCGACCGGCGCGTCCAGCGCGATCCGGACCAGCGTCTTGATCGGCGTCACGTGGCTGACCACCAGCACCGTACGACCGGGGTGGGCGGCGAGGATCCGGTCACGCGACTGCCTGACCCGACGGCCGCACCCCGCCATCGACTCACCGTGCGGCGGGGCGACGTCCGCGTCGGAGAGCCAGGCGGCCATCTCCGCCGGCCACTTTGCCTGCACCTCGGCGAACGTGTAGCCGTCCCAGTCGCCGAAGTCCACCTCGCGCAGGCCGTCGTCGACGATCACGTCCAGGTCGAGTGCCGCCGCGACCGGCGCAGCGGTTGCTACAGCCCTGGCGACCGGTGAGCACACGATGGCCTCGATCGGCGAGGACCGCCGAGCCGCGAGCCGGGCTGCCGCCGCCTCCGCCATGGCCTCGCCGCGGGCGGTCAGCGGCTCCGACGTCGGCCCCGAGAACCGCTTCTCCACCGACATCCGGGTCTCGCCATGACGCAGCAGGACCAGCGTCGTGGGCGGCTCCAGGGACGCCGTGCGCATCGGCGTCGTCGCGACCTCGACCGGCGAGTCGGCACCGGCGGAGAGGACCCGCCTGCTCCACGTGCGGCCGGCGGCGGCGTCGTCCATCGCCTCGTTGGCCAGCCGGTCGGCGTGCTTGTTGCGCTCGCGCGGGATCCAGGCGAACGAGACCTTGTCGAACTGCCGGACCAACGACTTTGCCTGCAGGGCAAGGGGTTTCATGTCCGGGTGCTTGATCTGCCAGCGGCCGGACATCTGCTCGACGACGAGCTTGGAGTCCATCCGCACGTCGACCTGCGTGGCTCCAAGGGCCAGCGCCGCGTCGAGCCCGGCGATCAGGCCGCGGTACTCCGCCACGTTGTTCGTCGCCCGGCCGATCGCCTCGGCGGCCTCGGCCAGCACCTCACCTGCCGGCGACAGGACAACCGCGCCGTAACCGGCCGGACCAGGATTGCCGCGCGACCCGCCGTCTGCCTCGATGGCCACCCGCAGCCCCGGGGCGGTCGAGTCGAACAGCGTCACAGCCCGGACTCGCCCGTACGGATCAGGATCCGCCGGCACTCCTCGCAGCGCATGACCTCATCGGACGGCGCGTCCCGTACGGTCGCGAGGTCCTGCCCGGACAGGGAGAGCCGGCACCCTTGGCAGGCGCCGCGATAGAGCGCCGCGGCGCCGGTGCCGCCCGAGCTGGCACGCACCTTCTCGTACAGCGCCAGCAGGTCCTCCGGGATGCTCGCTGACAGCGCGGCCCGCTCGGCCGTCGACTTCAGCGCATCTGCGTCGATGGCCGCGAAGGCGACCGACTGCCGCTCGGCGGCCGCCGTCTGCTGGGCCAGCAGCTCGTCGCGCTGGGCGCTCAGTGCCGCCAGCCGGCCCTGGACCTCCTCGCGCTTCTCCATCACCTCGAGCACCTGGTCCTCGAGGTCGCCCTGCCGGCGGCCGAGCGAGGCGATCTCGTGCTGCAGGTTCTCGAGCTCCTTGGGCGAGGACACCGCACCGGAGTCCAGCCGCTGCTGGTCGCGCTTGGCCCGGGTCTGCACCAGCTCGACGTCGGTCTCGATCTTGCTCTGCTCGCGGCCCAGGTCGGAGTCCTCGGTGCTGACCCGCACGATCTCGTCTCGCAGCCCGGTCAGCCTGCCCTCGAGCGATGCCAGCTCGGCGATCTCGGGCAGCGTCGAACGGCGGTGGGCCAGCTGGTCCAGGGTGGTGTCAGCTGCCTGCAGCTCGAGCAGGCGGAGCTGGACGAACGGATCGGCCTTCACTCGTCGGCAGAGCTCCTCGGGCGGGTCTCGGGTCGGGCAAATGTCCAGGGGTCGGTGCAGATGCGGGACACCGTGCACTCCACGTTAGTGCCGCGGGCCGCCAGCGTGTCACGTACCCGCGATGCCGCGTCGGCGAGCCAGGGCCATTCGGTCGCCCAGTGCGCCGCGTCGACGAGGGCCGGGCCGCCCCCGGCGAGAGCGTCCGAGGCGACGTGGTGCCGCAGGTCGGCGGTCACGAATGCGTCGGCTCCGACCCGCCGGGCGTCGTCGATCACGGAGCCGCCGGAGCCGCCACAGACCGCGACGGTACGGACCACCCGGGCGGGATCACCGGCCGCCCGGACCCCCCACGCAGTCGGCGGCAACGCCTCCGCCACCAACGAGGTGAACGCAGCCAGGGCGAGTGGCGAGGGCAGCGAACCGACCCGGCCCAGCCCCTTGGGCCCCGGCTCGGGCGCCAGCTCCACCAGCTGGAAGGCCGGCATCTCGTACGGGTGCGCCGCCCGCAGCGCGGCCAGCACGTCGGACCGGCGCCCCCGAGGCAGCACCATCTCCAGCCGTACCTCGTCCACCTGCGCGATCTCACCCACGGCGCCCACACTCGGCGACGCGGCGGGGCCCGGCAGGAACGTCCCCTGCCCGCGCACCTGCCACGCGCACCGGCTGTAGTCCCCCACCGCGCCGGCCCCGGCAGCGGCCAGCGCATCGAGCAACCGCGACGCGTCCTCGTACGGGACATAGGTGGCCAGCCCGTCCAGCGCCGGCTGGGGCAACCGCACCAGTGGCCGCAGGTCGACCAGCCCGAGCACGCCGGCCAGCGCGTCGGAGACGCCCGGCGAGGCGACGTCGGCGTTGGTGTGGGCGGTGAACAAGGCCGAGCCCGCGGTCAGCAGGCGGTGCACGACCGCTCCGCGAGGATCGGAGGCCGGCACCCCGTGCACCGGGGACAACAGCAACGGATGGTGGGTGACGACCAGGTCGGCGCCGGCCGACAAGGCCTCGTCCACCACGGCGCCGGCCGGGTCCACGGCGAACAGGATCCGCCGTACGGGCTGGGCCGGGTCACCGCAGACCAGCCCGACCGCGTCCCAGCTCTCGGCGTCCCGCGGGTCGTAGAGCCTGTCCAGGACCGACACCACGTCGGCGAGCGTTGCCGGTTGATGATCCACGCGTGGGAGGCTACCGCGGGCGACGGGAACCCGGAGGCACAGCCGCTCGTCGTAGTCTTGGCGCCGCCGGACCCTCTTTCCCCGTACGCTTCCGCACGCCACCTGTTCAGCCCAGCCGAAAATCCGCCGAAAGGGAACGACGTGACTCCCCCGTCGAACAAGCAGACCCGCAAGACCGCCGAG
>JAWWOM010000371.1:0-8813 GCA_033851655.1 Frankiales bacterium | reverse complement strand
CTCCGAGTTGCGCTGGGGCACGGTACGAATGGCACGGGCGCGCTCGGCTGCCCGTTCGCTCGCCCGCTCGGCGCTTGCTGACTTCATCAACCCGCCCAATCTCGTCACGCTGAGTAACTACAAACCGGGCATCGTCTGACTCTGTGAGGTGCTTGAGAAGGATCACCCCAACGGGTCAACGCAACCGCCCTGGCTACGCTCAGCGGCCCACCGAACCCGGGCACGGGGCCGGCGTCCCCGGGCATCTACGCTGGCTCCATGGCGACGAACACCGCAGTGCCGGCGAGGGCGCGCAAGTGGCAGGCGGAGACCCGGCTGGGGCTGGTCCGGCGGGCCCGGCAGATCAACCGCGGGCTGGCCGAGATGTATCCCGACGCGCACTGCGAGCTCGACTTCAGCACCCCGCTCGAGCTGCTCGTCGCCACCATCCTGTCGGCGCAGGCCACCGACAAGAAGATCAACGAGGTCACCCCGACCGTGTTCAAGCGGTGGCCGGACGCCGCTGCCTATGCCGCAGCCGACCGGGACGAGATGGAGGCGGTGCTCAAGCCGACCGGCTTCTTCCGGGCCAAGACGAACAGCTTGATCAACCTCGGCGTCGCGCTGACCGAGCGTTACGGCGGGGAGGTGCCGCCGCGGCTGGCCGACCTGGTCACGCTGCCCGGCGTGGGCCGCAAGACGGCCAACGTGGTGCTGGGCAACGCGTTCGGCATCCCCGGGCTGACCGTTGACACGCACTTCGGCCGCCTGGTCCGCCGGTTCGGGCTGACCGACCAGGAGGACCCGGTCAAGGTCGAGGCCGAGATCGCCACCCTGATCCCCAAGGCCGAGTGGACCGACTTCTCCCAACGGCTGATCTGGCACGGCCGGCGGATGTGTCACGCCCGCAAGCCGGCCTGCGGCGTCTGCCCGCTGGCCCGGCTGTGTCCCTCGTACGGCGAAGGTCCGACCGACCCGGCCCTCGCCGCCAAGCTGGTCAAGACCTCGGCCCAGGTCGCGGTATCGGCGTGACCTCGCTGCGACTGGTTGCGCGCGTCCTCGCGACGCCGGTGCTGCTGGTCCTGCTCGCTGCTTGCAACCCGTCGATCAGCCCGCCGAGCGCACGACCGGTCGATGCCTCCAAGGTGACGGCCGCTCACCTCGACCCTTGTCCCACCGCCGGAAAGCAGGTGAGCGGAGGACTTCCCCACCTGACGCTGCCCTGTCTCGACGGCAAGGGATCGGTCGATCTGGCGGGGTTGAGGGGGCCGATGCTGGTCAACGTCTGGTTCAGCACCTGCCAGCCGTGTCAGCACGAAGCGAGGTTCGTCGAACAGTTCCGGGTTGCTGCCAAGGGCAGGGTGCAGGTGCTGGGCATCGATGTCGAGCCCAAGCCCGACGACGGCTTGGACTTCGCCATCACCTACGGGCTGCACTACCCGTCGATCAGCGACCAGCACGTCGTGGTGCAGGGCAAGCTCGGTCTCCAAGGCTTTCCCTCCACCTACTTCGTCGACGCCACAGGGCATCTCACCGGTCAGCCGCAGATCGGGCCGTTCGCGTCGTACGCCGACCTGGTCGCCGCCGTTCATCGCAACCTCGGCGTCTCGGTGCCATGACCGGCCTGCCCGGCTGGTTGCAGCAGCTCGCCGACGCTGCGCCCGGTGTCACCGGCGATCAGCTGTCCCGCTTCCAGCTGCCGGACGAAGGCGGCCGCGAGTCGGCCGTGCTGGTGCTGTTCGGCGAGGGTCCGTACGGGCCCGACGTGCTGTTGATCGAGCGGGCGGCCACCATGCGCAGCCATGCCGGCCAACCGGCTTTCCCCGGCGGAGCGGTCGACCCCGGCGACGCGTCGCCGACGGCTGCCGCCCTGCGCGAGGCGGTGGAGGAGACCGGGCTCGACCCGGCCGGTGTGGACGTGGTCGGCGAGCTGCCGGCGCTGTGGCTGCCACCGAGCGGCTTCGTCGTGGTGCCGGTGCTGGCGTGGTGGCGGGAGCCGTCGGCGGTGCACGCCGTCGACCCGGCCGAGTGCGCCGCGGTGGCCCGCGTACCCGTTGCCGACCTGACCGATCCCACCAACCGGCTGCGGGTACGGCACCCGAGCGGCTACGCCGGCCCGGCGTTCACGGTCGGCGGCATGCTGGTGTGGGGGTTCACCGCCGGCCTCCTGGACCGGTTGCTCGAGCTGGCCGGCTGGGCGCGGCCCTGGGACCGCGGGCGGGTGCGGGAGATCACCTCGGACGGCGTCCTCACGCCGGGCCGGTGACCCAGCCGGTACGGTCAACGGCGGGCGACTCCACGAACGGCGAGAGGCAGGTGCGATGTCCGGCAACAGGCTGGTGCTCTTCGGAGGGGCGCTGACGGCCGTTGCCGTGCTGCTCGGGGCCCAGGGCTGTGAGCGGCAGTCCCCTCGCTTCGACAACCACGCCCCCTCGACGGTGGCCGCGATGACCGCCAAGGTCGCGGCGGACGGCAGCCAGACGATCACGCTGCAGATGACCGACCTGCTGCGCTTCGAGCCGGCCGAGGTCATCGTGCGCCCAGGCAAGCTCACGGTGACGCTGGCCAACGCCGGCAAGGACCCGCACCAGTTCGAGGTGCCCGACCTCAACGTCAGCACCGGCAACATCCCCGGCAACGCCACCAGGACGGTCACGTTCACGATCCCGAAGGGCGCGGCTTCCTTTGCCTTCGACTGCGCCTACCACACGTCAGAGCACATGGTCGGGACCCTGACCGTCCAGGAGTTCTGACCCTGATGGGCGATCTGCTCGACGTCATCCTGGTGATCGTCGTCGCCGGGTTCGGTGTCTCCGGCTTCCGCCAGGGCTTCGTCGTCGGCGCGGTGTCCTTCCTCGGTTTTCTCGGCGGCGGCGTCCTCGGTGCCAAGGTGGCCCCGACCCTGCTGCGCTGGGTCGGGCACGGTCAGGGCCAGCCCATCGGCGCCATCAGCGTGGTGTTCGTGGGCGCGATCCTCGGCCAGCTGCTGCTCACCCCGCTGGGTGCGGCGTTGCGCCGGCGGTTGCGCTGGCGCTCGGCCGAGCTGGCCGACTCCACCGCGGGGGCGGTGGTCAGTGTGGTGGGCGTGCTGCTGGTGGCCTGGTTGGTCGGCACCGCCGTGGCTCACTCCCAGCTGCGCCCGCTGGCCCGCCAGGTGCAGCACTCGCGCGTGCTGACGTCGATCCAGACGCTGATGCCGGATCAGGCGCAGACCTGGTTCGCCGCCTTCCAGCGGTTGTTCGACCGCAACGGCTTCCCGCAGGTGTTCGGCGGGATCGGGCCCGAGAGCATCATCGACGTCCCCGCCCCCAATGCCGCCCTCGTCCAGTCCCGGGCGGTCGTCCTGGCCCGCCACGACGTCCTCGTCATCCACGGCCAGGCCCCGTCCTGCAGCCGGGACATCCAGGGCACCGGTTTCGTGTTCGCGCCGCACCACCTGATGACCAACGCCCACGTCGTCGCCGGTGTCCGTTCCCTCACCGTCGCCCAGTCCGACGGTACGGAGTACGACGCGACGGTCGTCCTCTACGACCCGCAACGGGACGTCGCCGTGCTGTACGTACCCAAGCTCGAGGTCCAGCCGTTGGCGTTCGCCGGCCCGGTCAGCGGACAGGCCGACGCCGTCGTCGTCGGCTACCCGCAGGGCGGCCCGTTCACCCCGGTAGCCGCCAGGGTTCGCGCGCGGCTCAAGGCGCGTGGCCCGAACATCTACCAGAGCGCGTCGGTGACCCGCGAGATCTACTCGCTCTACGCCCCGGTCCGCCCCGGCAACTCCGGCGGCCCGCTGCTCAACCCCGCCGGCGGCGTGCTGGGCGTCGTCTTCGCGGCGTCGCAGGACGACAAGACGACGGGGTACGCGCTGACGGCGGCGGAGGTGGCACCCGACGCCTCGGCGGGAGCGACCCGCACCGGCAAGGTGCCGACCGGCGGCTGCACCAGCGACTGACGCCGCGGTCGCGGGGTCCCGTACCGCAACGTCATCCTGGCGGCGCATGCCGTTCAGGCCGAGGACCGCGGGAGTTCATACCGCGTGGATACGTTGCGCTGACGCCGGCCGGCAGGGCTGCCGACCCGGTGACGGAGAAGACCGCGACGATGCCGGAGGATCCACGTGTCCAGAATCACGAAAGCGTCCGCCACCATGGCGGCACTAGGCTCGGCGGCACTTGTCGCGAGCTCCCTGGCGCCGAGCGCCGGTGCTGCCGCCAAGCCGATGGTGGCGGGCGGGACCACGACCCCGATCAAGCACCTCGTGGTGATCTTCCAGGAGAACGTCTCGTTCGACCACTACTTCGGCAGCTATCCCAAGGCGGCCAACACCTCCGGCCAGCGCTTCACCGCGGCCAAGAGCACCGGGTCCGTCAACGGTCTTGCCAGCAGCAAGGGCGCCGGCGGCACGGGAACCCTGCTGACCAACAATCCGAACCTGGACGCGAACGGCCAGCAGGTCAACCCGCGCCGGCTGGACCCGGCCAACATCAACGACGTGCTGACCTGTGACCAGGACCATGGTTACGGCGACGAGCAGAAGTCGTTCAACGGCGGCGCGATGGATCAGTTCGTCACGAGCGTCGGCAACGGCAAGGGCAAGAGCGGCACCGGTCAGGCCTGCCAGGCCAGCGACGTGATGAACTACTACGACGGCAACACCGTCACCGGGCTGTGGAACTACGCCCAGCGCTACGCGATGAGCGACAACTCGTTCGGTACGACGTTCGGCCCGTCCGCGCCGGGTGCCGTCAACCTCGTCTCCGGCAACACCGGTGGTGTGGGCCTGATGATCAACGGCGCCGACGTCAACGGTGACACCGTCAGTGACGGCCAGGGCGGCACCTCGATGATCGAGGACCCGCAGCCGTACTTCGACGACTGCTCCACCCGCGACGCCGTCTCGATGACGGGCAGGAACATCGGCGACAACCTCAATGCCGCCGGGCTGAGCTGGGGCTGGTTCCAGGGCGGCTTCAAGCCGACCACCACGTTCGCCACGGCGACCGCTGCCCAGCCGCGGCCCACCGCGACCTTCACGCCGGACCAGTTCAAGGGCAAGTTCGCGACCGCCCCGGCCGCCGACCAGGGCCTGTGCAACGCGGTCCACCCGGTCGGCGCCGCCATCGGCGGCACCGGCGGCACAGCCCCAGGTGCGACGAACTACGGCAACAAGGACGACTACATCGCCCACCACGAGCCCTTCCAGTACTACGCGACGACCGCCAACCCGCACCACCTGGCGCCCGCCTCGCTGGCCTCGATCGGCACGGACACGCAGAGCGTGGTCAACGGCACCCCGCAGTTCGACACGGCCAACCACCAGTACGACACCAGCGACTTCGACTCCCTCGTCGGCGCCATCTCGCGCGGCTACCTCTCGCCGGACCACCTGCCGGCGGTGAGCTTCCTCAAGGCGCCCGGTTACCAGGACGGCCACGGCGGCTACTCCGACCCGATCGACGAGCAGCAGTTCATCGTCAACGAGATCAACGCGCTGCAGCACACCCCCGACTGGCCGAGCACAGCTGTCGTGGTCGCGTACGACGACTCCGACGGCTGGTACGACCATGTGTACAGCGGCATCCACAACCCGTCGAACACCGCGTCGGTCGCTACTCCGCCTGGCCCGCAGGACTTCTTGACCGGCACCGGGCTGTGCGGCAACACCGCGGCGGTGACTCCGCTGGCGGGTCAGAGCGGCCGCTGCGGCTACGGCCCCCGGCTCCCGTTGCTGGTCGTCTCGCCCTGGGCCAAGTACAACTACGTCGACCACACGCTGACCGACCAGAGCTCCATCCTCAAGTTCATCGAGGACAACTGGCAGGTGCCGCGGATTGCCGGCTCGTTCGACTCGATCGCCGGCACCCTCGACAACATGTTCAACTTCGGCAGCTCGGTCGGCCACAACAAGGACCTGGCCCTCGACCCGGTGACGGGTCAGCCGACCAACATCGGGCGCAGCTGATCTGAACCCCGTTCCGACGGTCACGTCCCCTGAAGGGCTGTGGCCGTCGGGGCGGTTCGGCTGGCAGGATGCGGGGATGACCGACCTCCAGTCCCTGTTGTCCGGAATGACCGTCGCCGAGAAGATCTCGCTGACCATGGGGTCCGACTTCTGGCACACCGCTGCCGTGCCCACGGCCGGCGTCGAACGGATCATGGTCTCGGACGGCCCGCACGGGCTGCGCAGGCAGCCGGACGACGCCGACCATGTCGGGCTGATCCCCAGCCTGCCCGCAACCTGCTTCCCCACCGCTTCGGCGCTCGCGTCGTCCTGGGACGTGGAGCTGGTCCGTGAGGTCGGCACGGCGCTCGGCCTCGAGGCCCGTACCCAGGCGCTGGACGTGGTGCTCGGTCCCGGCATCAACATCAAGCGGTCGCCGCTGTGCGGCCGCAACTTCGAGTACCTCTCCGAGGACCCGCTGCTGGCCGGCCACCTGGGCGCCGCGATGGTCCAGGGGCTGCAGTCGCAGAACGTCGGCGCGTCGGTCAAGCACTATGCGGCCAACAACCAGGAGACCGACCGGTTGCGGGTCTCCGCCGAGGTCGACGAGCGGACTCTTCGGGAGATCTACCTGCCCGGCTTCGAGTACGTGATCAAGAACAGCCGGCCGTGGACCGTGATGTGCGCCTACAACCGGCTCAACGGCGTGCACGCCTCGCAGCACCACTGGTTGCTGACCGAGGTGCTGCGCGACGAGTGGGGCTACGACGGCCTGGTGATGTCGGACTGGGGAGCCGTGCACGACCGGGTCGCCGCCCTCGCCGCCGGTCTCGACCTGGAGATGCCACCACAGCTCGGGGTCAGTGACGTGGCGCTGCGCGACGCTGTCGCCGCCGGGACCCTCGACGAGGCCTTGCTCGACCTGGCCGCCGGCCGCGTCCTGCAGCTGGTCGGGCGGGCCCGGTCCCGTACTCCCGCGTCTGCCGACTACGACGCCCACCACGCGCTCGCCCGCCGCGCGGCCGGTGAGTCCATCGTGCTGCTGCAGAACGACGGGGTTCTCCCGCTCACCGACTCGCCCTCGCTCAAGGTCTGCGTCGTCGGCGAGCTCGCGCGTACCCCGCGGTTCCAGGGTGCCGGCAGCTCGCAGGTCAACCCCACCAGGGTCGACGTGCCGCTGGACGAGCTGCGGATCCTGCTCCCGACGGCGACCGTCGACTTCGCTCCGGGCTTCGTGGTCGACGGCCAGGACGACGCAGGCCTTGCTGACGCCGCGGTCGATGCCGCGGCCGGCGCCGACGTCGTGCTGCTGTTCCTCGGCTTGCCGCCGGGCGAGGAGTCCGAGGGGTTCGACCGGCTGAACATGGACCTGCCAGCCGCCCAGCTCGCCCTGCTGGACCGGCTCTCGGAGGCCCCCGTGCCGGTGGTTGTCGTGCTCAGCAACGGTTCTGCCGTCCTCACCCGATGGTCCGGCCGGGCGGCTGCCATCGTCGAGTGCTGGCTGTCCGGGCAGGCGGCCGGCGGCGCGGTCGCCGACGTGCTGACCGGTGCAGTGAACCCCTCCGGCCGGCTCGCGGAGACCATTCCGCACCGGCTGGAGGACAACACCAGCTATCTGAACTTCCCCGGCGAGTCGGGCAGAGTTCGTTACGGCGAAGGGGTCTTCGTCGGTTACCGCGGCTACGACGCGACCTCCACCCCGGTCGCTTTCCCGTTCGGCCACGGGCTCTCGTACACCACCTTCGAGTACGGGACCCTCACCGTCGCCCAGTCCGGGTCGTACGAGGGTGGGGACCTTGCCCTGGCGGTGGCGGTGACTGTCACGAACGTTGGCGACCGAGCTGGGCGCGAGGTCGTGCAGGTCTACGTCGGCGACCCCGTGGCGTCGGTCTCCCGACCCCGCCGCGAGCTCAAGGCGTTCGCCAAGGTCGCCCTCGACCCGGGCGAGAGCAAGCAGGTGTCGTTCACCTTGACCGCTCGGGATCTGTCGTACTGGTCGACGGTGCACGGCCAGTGGGTCCTCGAGGGTGGCGAGTTCCGGATCGAGGTGGGTGCCTCGTCCCGTGACATCAGGGTGACCGGGACGGTCACCGTCCGCGCCGAGCTGCCGCCGTTGCGTCTGGACGCGATGTCGACGCTGCAGGAGTGGCTGGCCGACCCGACCGGGGGGCCGGCACTGCGCGAGCTGGTCGGCCACGACGGCCAGGGCCGGCCGAACGGCATCCTCGCCAACGACGAGCTGATCAAGCTGATCGGCAACTTCCCGATCTCGTCGCTGGCCTCGTTCGGCCTGGGCATCTCGCACGACATGGTGCGCCAGCTGACCCGCTAGCCGCCGCTTCACCTCGCCGGTCCACCTGCCGACGCCCTCTGGAGGCGCAACGGAGGCGAGGAGGCGCGGTGACCCAGCCTGCTGCCGCGCCCTGGTGGGCCCGGCACCCCTACCTGCTGCTGACCGCCGTCGCCGGAGCGTGGATCGCGGTCAAGCACGCCGGGCCTGCCGCCGACTGGAGCTTCCTCCGCGAAGGCAGCGATCTGCTGTTCGGACGTCGCACGATGCTGAGCTCGTCCGCGACGGTCGCGCCGCAGCTCTCGACGCAACCGGGCGGCCTGCACCTGTACGCGAACTACCCCGAGCTGCAGCTCGGACCGCTGACGCTCGGCCTGGTCGCACTGATCCGTTGGCTGGGCGGACCCGACGGCCGCGCGGTCACGGTCGCGCTGGGCACCCTGCTCTGCGTCCCGGCGATCTGGCTGGTCGACACTGCGGCCGGCCTCGTCCGCACCAGCGACGGAGACCCGCGCCGGCGGGCCCAGCTGGTGCTCGTGGGCGGCTTCTCGGTCCTGGCCGTGTGGACCCAGGCGACCCTGCGCTACGGCCACGTCGACGACGCACTGG
>JAWWOM010000349.1:0-3655 GCA_033851655.1 Frankiales bacterium | reverse complement strand
CGTTCAACGCCGTCGCGGTCAAGGCGCCCGGCTTCGGTGACCGCCGCAAGGCGATGCTCGAGGACATGGCCGTGCTCACCGGCGCCCAGGTCGTCGCGCCAGAGGTCGGCCTCAAGCTCGACCAGGTAGGCCTCGAGGTGCTCGGCACCGCGCGCCGGATCACCGTCACCAAGGACGACACCACGTTCGTCGACGGTGGTGGCGACGGTTCCGCGATCGCCGACCGGGTTCGTCAGATCAAGGCCGAGATCGAGAACACCGACTCGGACTGGGACCGCGAGAAGCTGCAGGAGCGGCTCGCCAAGCTCTCCGGCGGCGTCAGCGTCATCCGGGTCGGTGCGGCCACCGAGGTCGAGCTCAAGGAGCGCAAGCACCGTCTCGAGGACGCCATCTCGGCGACCCGGGCCGCGGTCGAGGAGGGCATTGTCGCCGGTGGCGGCTCCGCCCTCGTCCACGCTGCAGGCGTCCTGGTCGACAACCTCGGCCTGACCGGTGACGAGGCCACCGGCGTCGCGATCGTTCGCAAGTCGGTCGACGAGCCGCTGCGCTGGATCGCCGAGAACGCCGGCAAGGAAGGCTATGTCGTGGTCCAGAAGGTCCGCGAGCTCGGCTTCGGCAAGGGCTACAACGCCCAGACCGACGAGTACGGCGACCTGGTCGCGACCGGCGTCGTCGACCCGGTCAAGGTCACCCGTTCGGCAGTCGTCAACGCGGCCTCCATCGCCGCGCTGGTGCTGACGACGGACGCGCTGGTCGCGGACAAGCCGGCCGACGCCGAGCCGGAGTCCAACGGCCACAGCCATGGCGGCCACGGCCACAGCCACTAGCCCGACCCTGCACCAAGCGCAAGGCACACGCCCCCGGTCCGCACGGACCGGGGGCGTGTGGCGTTGCGAGCCGCGGGGACTCCTCACAAACTCGCTGCGACGAGCGGCACGCGACCGGCACAGTGATCGAGGCCGACGGCGGCACCCGACTCGCCTGGTGGGCCGGCGGACACCCGTACGGGCTAGCAGCAGAGCATCGGAACCGTCGATAGACCAGGTGGGCAACGGACTGCCGGCACCGACGACCTACGGGGAGCACGGATGAACCCGATCACCTTGGCAGAAGCCGGACGGCAGTCGGTGCCAGCCATGCCGGTCAGCCCGGCGACGGTCCGCATCATCCCGACCGTGGCCCCGGCCGTCGCGCCGACCGTCGCGCCGCCGCAGCCGACCGCCATCCCGACGCCGGGAGCTTCCTCGGGTGCCGCCTACTTCGGCCTGTTCCGTGCCTGCGACTGCGGTCACTCCTCTGCCTGGCACCACGGTGCGTTCGGGGATGCCTGGCGGGCCGGCCAGCAGGTGCGCGGCGGCTGCGAGGCCGGCGCCGAGGACGGCACCGCGCGCGGGTGCAGCTGCGCCCGGTTCCGCGACCAGGACATCGCCGGCCAGCTCTGAAGCCGGCCGGCTGTCCGGACGCCGGGCGCCCCCGGCGACGGAATCAGTCGCGCCCGCTGCGACGCCGGTCAGCCACCACCGGGCCGGCCGAGATCAGCTGGGGTGTACCGACAATGTGCCGATCCAGTGCCCCAGGTCCGGCCTGACACGCAATTCGGGTGGACTCTGGATAGCGGTCCTGCGGCAGCCATCGGAGGGCAGGCTGCGGATTCCGTCGACGTGCTAGCCTTCCGGCTCATGCAGACGGGGTGGGACGTTTTGCGTGCGCTGAGCGCGGCTGTCGCGCTCGCCCTCGGGGTCGCTGCCTGCACAGGTGGCTCGTCGCCCCACACCGGTGCCACGGGCAGCACGAGCCCCTCCGCCGGCGGTGGGCCGGCACCTTCGGTGACGACCAGCGCCGGCCGCGCAACAGCCTCGTCCGGCACCGTTCCCACTGCTCTGGTTTCCAGTGCCACGCCGTCGACCGCGGCGCCCGAGCTGCCCGTCGCGGGGTCGTTCGTCTACCACGGCGGGCGCAGCGGTGACGTTGTCGTCCGGATTGCCGTTCATGCGCTCCGTCGCGTGGCCCAGGGCACCGTCCTCGACTGGTCGATCACGCCTTTGTCGGCACCCGGCCTGTCCGGTGACGACGCCGTGCAGCTGGGCACCGCCGACCTCGGCTCGTTCTACGGCTATCACGCCATCTCGCTGGCCGACACGGCCGCGCACAAGCTCTACCGGCCACTGCTCGACGGCGCGGTGGTGAACGCGCACTGTGTCTGTGCTGCCTATCTCGGTGGGTCCACGGACCTCCACCTGGCCAAGACCGCGCTGTTCCAGCTGGTGTTCCCGCCGCTGCCTTCTGCACTGGCCGCCGTCGACGTCATGGACCAGGGCTTCGTGGTCCCCGGAGTGCCGGTGACGCCCGAGGGTCAGCTGCCGACCGTTGGTCAGCCGGTCGATCTGACCGCACCCCCGACCGCTGGACCAGGCACCCCTGCCGCCGACGGTCAGCAGAGCGCGGCGTTCGACTACCCGCAGGGCCCGAACGTGGTCAACGTCAGTGGCAAGAAGCAGCCGATGAACGTCACGGTCGACGGCCTGTACGGCTATCCCGGCGGCACGATGCTGGTCTGGACCGTCACCTCCCGGGCGGCCGGCGCCGGCCTGAACACCGGCGGTGGTCTGCCCGTCGCCGACTACGACCTGCACGTCAACGGCACCGGCGACAAGCCGACGGTGGCTGACGGCCCGGGGTTGCTCCCGGCCGGTGTGGACCCCAGGACGGGCACGACGCTTCGCAGCGACTACGCGACCCTGCGTGCGAAGACAGCGGCGCCGCCGTCCGCCAAGACCGCGCACTGGCAGCAGTGCCTGTGCTCGGACTGGCAGGAGCGCGAGACGGCTCTGTCCGCCTCCGGCGGCTCGCTGACGCTGGC
This sequence comes from Frankiales bacterium, assembly GCA_033851655.1. Classification (GTDB taxonomy): domain Bacteria; phylum Actinomycetota; class Actinomycetes; order JAWWOL01; family JAWWOL01; genus JAWWOL01. Next base: position 795 of record JAWWOM010000349.1, on the reverse strand, counting down.
GACCACCTTCCCGGCGCTGCCGGCCGGCGGCACTGCCAGCGTCACGTTCCCGGGCTCGACGGTGCCGGCCCTGACCGGCGTACCCGTCACGCCGATGGCCCCGTCGACCTCCGGCCCTCCGCAGCCGGTCGCCCTCACGACGTGGCACGCCGACGAGAAGCGCCAGCTGCAGCGCTCGTTCCGGCCGGACCAATGGCCCACGCCGGTTCCGGACGCTGCCAGCTATGACGGTTTCGGCACGGTCGTCATCGACGACATGATCGACAAGACGACCACCCCGGCCACCCGGTCGGACACCCAGAACCACGTCACCAACCTGACGCTGGACTCGACGGTGCTGTTCAGCCTGAACTCCGCCAAGTTGCTGCCGGCGGCCAGCGGCGAGCTCGGCCGCATCGCAGCCGACCTCAACTCCTCCGCCAAAGCAGGCTCGACCGTTGCGATCGCCGGCTACGTGTCAGCCAACGACGGACAGACGGTGCAGGCCGGTCAGGCGCTCTCGACCGCGCGGGCCCAGGCGGTCTACGACGCACTCAAGGGCAGGGTCACCAAGGGCGTGCACTGGACGGTGGTCGGCAAGGGCGCCGCGGACCCGGTGGTGCCCAACGACAACGAGACCGACCGTCGGTTGAACCGTCGCGTCACGATCACCTACGACCGCTGATGACGATCATGCTGGCGACGGACTCGAGCTTGTCGGCCGACCGCCACCGGGAACCGCGAGCTGGTCAACCTCCCGGGGTGCATCCCGAAGTAGCCCCCGTCGCCGGCCCTGGCCTGGTCAGTATCCAGGGA
>JAWWOM010000341.1:0-5781 GCA_033851655.1 Frankiales bacterium | reverse complement strand
GGTCAGCCACAGCGGCCGCAACTACACCGCGGCCGGGCTCGGTAGCCAGGGGCTCGCCCTGCTGCCCGGGGCCCCCGCGATGGCCTCCGGTGCTGCTGCCGCGGCAACCTCCGGGGCTGCTGCTGCCACGTCGGCCGCAGCAGCCGCTAGCGGCGCTGCGGCGCCGGCCGCGCCGCCCGGGGACAAGGCCAGCGACAAGGCCAGCTCAGCCCCCGCGGCCCCGGCCGCGCCGACCACCGACGTGTTGGCACCGCTGGAGCAGGGCACCGCCGCCCAGAGCTGCCTGATGTCCTTCGAGCCCAAGTCGGGCCCTCCACTCGCCGTCGACTTCGGGACGTTCGCCGGCAAGCCGGCCGTCGTTGGGGTGTTCCAGGACCCCGCCAGGAGCGCCAGGCTTCAGGTCGTCGCCGTCGGACCCGGCTGCTCGCTCTACTCGTTCGCCCTGATCGCCAGGCCCTGACCGACGGGAATGGCACCGCCGTAGACTCCGTTAGCGACCTTTGCCGGCGCCCGTGCCATCTCCGGTACGGGACCCCCGGGCCACCGTCAGCACACCGTGCATGCGACCACCGATCGAGGACCCGTCGTGACCAGCTCTGGCAGCACCCTTCTCCGTGACGGCGCCATCGCTGACGTGATCATCGTCGGCTCAGGCCCGGCCGGCTACACGGCAGCGCTGTACACCGCCAGGGCCAACCTGATGCCGCTGGTCATCGAGGGTCAGCAGTTCGGCGGTGCCCTGATGACCACGACCGAGGTCGAGAACTTCCCCGGCTTCCCGGACGGCATCACCGGCCCGGAGCTGATGGACAACATGCGCAAGCAGGCCGAGAAGTTCGGCGCCACCTTCATCAGCGACGACGCGACCGCGGTGGACCTGCTGTCCGACCCCAAGTCCGTGACCGTCGGCACGGATGTCTACCGGGCCAAGGCGGTCATCGTCGCCACGGGCTCGCGCTGGCGCCGGCTCGGCATCCCCGGCGAGGACGCCCTGCTCGGCCACGGCGTCTCGAGCTGCGCCACCTGTGACGGCTTCTTCTTCCGGGACCAGGACATCGCGGTGGTCGGCGGTGGCGACTCGGCGATGGAGGAGGCCACCTTCCTCACCCGGTTCGCCCGCTCGGTGACGATCGTGCACCGCAGGGACACGCTGCGCGCGAGCAAGATCATGCAGGACCGGGCCCTCGGCCACGACAAGATCAGGTTCGCCTGGAACACCGCGCCCATCGGCGTCCTCGGCGAGCGCAAGGTCGAGGGGCTCCAGGTACGCAACCAGCTCACCGGCGAGGAGTCGGTGCTGCCGGTGACCGGGGTCTTCGTCGCGATCGGGCACGACCCCGCGAGCGAGCTCTTCCGCGGCCAGCTCGACACGGACGACGAGGGCTACCTGCTGGTCCAGGGCCGCAGCTCGCATACCAACATCGACGGTGTGTTCGCGAGCGGCGACGTGGTCGACCACACCTACCGCCAGGCGATCACCGCAGCCGGCTCGGGGTGTGCCGCCGCGCTGGACGCCGAGCGCTGGCTGGCCTCGGTCGAGGGCACGGACCATGTCGACGCCGGCCTGGGAGTGTCCACCGCGGACCCGCTCGCCGGCATGCCGGCGACCACCTGACCGATCGGCCACCCGGGAATCCCCCCGGGCAGGGCACGGTTCTAGACCCCGGCGGGCGCACCCGCCACAGATCACCTCCCGAAGGAGCACCCGTGGCAGCCAAGCACGTAACGGACGCCAGCTTCGCCACCGACGTCCTGCAGAGTGACAAGCCGGTCCTGGTGGACTTCTGGGCCGAGTGGTGCAACCCGTGCAAGCTGGTCTCCCCGGTGCTCGAGGAGATCGCCAACGAGCACGCCGAGAAGCTGACCATCGTCAAGCTCAACATCGACGAGAACCCTGAGACCGCCCGGGCCTACCAGATCATGTCCATCCCCACCATGTCGGTGTTCCAGGGTGGCCAGATCGTCAAGAACATCGTGGGCGCCAAGCCCAAGGCAGCCCTGCTGCGTGACCTCGAGGCCTATCTCTAGCCTCCAGCCCGACCCCACCGAGCCGTCCAGGACAGCACCTCTCCTGGGCGGCACGTGTGCGTCCGGGGGCCGCCCGGCGTTTATGTCGGAGACGTTTCGTGTTAATCCGGGCGGCCGTCTACAGTGAACGTTCGCGGGCACCTCCGCGCAGCCAACACCCAGCATTCGTGCACCCACCGGCAAGGATCTCGTATGCAGCCAGTCCGTCGCGGGGACCGTGGGCCGGTCGTGGCCGAGATCCGATCCAAGCTGGCGAGTCTGGGACTCATCGAGCACGAGGCCGTCGCCCCGGCCGCGGGAGTGCCGGGCCTGGACGGGTTCGACGGGTTCGACGAGGCGTGCGACCAGGCCGTACGGGGCTTCCAGCAGGCGCGCGGCCTCTCCGTCGACGGCATTGTCGGCCCGGAGACCTACCGGGCGCTGGACGAGGCGGGGCGGCGGCTCGGCGACCGGGTGCTCAGTCACCGGGTCAGCAACCCGATCGTCGGCGACGACGTTGCGGAGCTCCAGCACCGACTTCAGGAGCTCGGCTTCGACTGCGGCCGGGCGGACGGCATCTTCGGCACCCGCACCGAGTACGCCGTGCGTGAGTTCCAGCGCAACGTGGGCCTCGCCCCCGACGGCACCTGTGGTCCGCACACGCTCAAGGCACTCGCCCGGCTGCGCCGTACCGTCGTCGGTGGCCGGGCCCAGTGGATCCGCGAGACCGAGGAGCTGCACCGGGCCGGTCCGACGCTCGCCGGCAAGAACATCGTCGTCGACCCCGGTCACGGCGGCGTGGACCGCGGAGCGCGGCACCACGGGCTCGAGGAGGCCTGGCTGACCGAGGACCTGGCCGCGCGGATCGAGGGCCGGCTCACCGCCCTGGGCGCTCAGGCCTTCCTCACCCGCTCCGCCGACCTGCCCGGCGGCGTGATCGGCGACCCCGAGCGGGCGGCGCTGGCCAACGGCATCGGAGCCGACCTGTTCCTGTCGCTGCACATCGACGCCTCGACCAACCCGCTGGCGAGCGGGGTCTCCTCCTACTACTTCGGCTCGTACGGCGTCGCCGGGCGGGCGACCGGCTCCGCGATCGGGGCCCGGCTGGCCGCGCTGCTGCAGGACGAGATCGCCACCCGCACCGACCTGCTGGACTGCCGCACGCATGCCAAGACCTGGGCGCTGCTGCGGCTGACCCGGATGCCGGCCGTGCGGCTCGAGCTCGGCTACCTCAGCAACGCCACCGACGCCCGCCGGCTGGCCTCCCCCGAGTTCCGGGACGCCCTCGCCGAGGCGGTCGTCAACGCCGTCGAGCGGCTCTACCTGCCGTACGAGGTGGAATCCTCGGTGGACTCGTTCCCGGTCGCCGTGGGGCTCGGCTAGGTCCAGGCCTGCCCCGGTCAGACCGGTCGCAGCGCGCCCTCCGGGGTCATCGAGCCGAGCAGACGCTCCAGTGCCACCTCGACGTCCTCACGCCACGAGGCCGTGGTCTTGAGCTCGAGCCGCAGCCGTGGCCAGCGTGAGTGCGGCCGTACGGTCTTGAAGCCCACCGCCAGCAGGTAGTCCGCCGGCAGCACGCAGGCCGGCTCCTGCCAGGCCAGGTCCCCGAACGCTTCGATCGCCCGCACGCCGCGCCGGATCAGCTCCTTGGCGACCGCCTGCACGAGCATCCGGCCGAGGCCGCCCCCGGCGAACTCCGGCACGATGTGCGCCGACATCAGCAGCACCGCGTCGGCGCTGACCGGGCTGGTCGGGAACGCCACCGAGCGGGGCACGTACGCCGGCGGCGCGAAGAGCACGTAGCCCGCCGCCACGCCATCGACGTAGACGACCTTGCCGCAGCTGCCCCACTCGAGCAGCGCCTGGGAGACCCACGCCTCCTTCTCCAGGGCGGTGTCGCCCATCTCCTCGGCGCGGGCCCGGGAGACCGGGTCGAGCTCCCAGAACACGCAGCGCCGGCACTTGACCGGCAGGTCGTCGAGGTTGTCGAGGGTGACGTTGACCAGCCTGCGGGTCATTGCTCGGAGCTCCAGGTGCCAGTCGTCATGCAGCTCCCCCGAGCCAGCCGGAACCGGGGTGTTCCGGACATGTAGCGCACCCCGATGCTCTCAGGACGCAGGTGTCGCGTCCAGCGTCTGCACAGCTCCGGGCGCCATCGCGGCCACGATCCGCTCCAGGTCGTCCACCGAGGCGAACTCCAGGGTGATCTTGCCCTTGGACCTGCCGAGCTCGACCTTGACCCTGGTCTCGAAGTGGTCCGAGAGCCGGCTGGCCAGCGATGCCAGCGCCGGCGCGTGCGGGCGGACCTGGCGACGCGCCACCTTGGCCGGGGACCCCGTCTCGTTAAGGGTCACCAGCTCCTCGACGGCGCGTACGGAAAGCCCCTCCGCGACGATCCGGGTGGCCAGCCGCTCCTGTGCCTCCGGGTCGGCCAGCGCGAGCAGGGCGCGCGCGTGCCCGGCGCTGAGCACGCCGGCGGCAAGCCTGCGCTGCACGGTCGGCGGCAGATTGAGCAACCGCATCGTGTTGGAGACGTGTGAGCGCGACTTGCCGAGCCGGCTGGCCAGCTCCTCGTGGGTGCCGTCGAACTCCTCGAGCAGCTGCTGGTACGCGGCGCCTTCCTCGAGCGGGTTGAGCTGCTGGCGGTGCAGGTTCTCGAGCAGCGCATCGCGGAGCAGGTCGGTGTCGGCGGTGTCCCTGACGATCGCCGGCACGGTGGCGACACCAGCGGCCTGGGAGGCCCGCCACCGCCGCTCGCCCATGATCAGCTGGTACTTCCCCGGGCCGACCTCGCGGACGACGACCGGCTGCAGCACGCCCACCTCGCGGACGCTGCGGGCCAGCTCGTCCAGCGCCTCCTCGTCGAAGACGGTACGGGGCTGCTGGGGGTTGGGCTGGATGGAGGCCACGTCGAGCTCGGCGTAGCGGGCTCCCGCCACCGGCAACGGACCTGAGTCGGGCGTCGCGCCCGTCGGGTGGCCGTCAGCGCCGCCGCTCGGGTCCAACGGGGCGGCGGCGGTCGGAATCAGGGCGCCGAGTCCACGACCCAGCCCACCACGGCGTGCACTCACTGTGAACCACTCTCCCGCTCTGCCCGGTGGGCAATCTCACGTGCCGCCTCGAGGTAGGCCATCGCGCCACGCGATCCGGGGTCGTAGGTGATGACCGACTGGCCGTAGCCCGGGGCTTCGCTCACCCGGACGCTGCGCGGGATGGATGCCTTCAGCACGGTCTCACCGAAGTGGGTGCGGACCTCGGCGGCGACCTGGTCGGCCAACCGGGTCCGTGCGTCGTACATCGTCAGCAGGATGGTCGAGACGACCAGGCCGCCGTTGAGGTGCACCTTGACCATGTCGATCGTGCGCAGCAGCTGGGTCAGCCCCTCCAGCGCGTAGAACTCGCACTGGATCGGGATCAGCACCTCGGCGCCGGCCACGAGTGAGTTCAGGGTCAGCAACCCCAGGGAGGGCGGGCAGTCGATCAGGACGTAGTCCAGCGGCTCGGGATAGGCCTCGACCGCCCGCTTGAGCCGGTACTCCCGCGCGACGACCGACACCAGCTCGATCTCAGCACCGGCGAGGTCCAGCGTCGCCGGGGCGCACCAGAGGGTGCCGAAGCCCTCGACCTGCTGGACCACCTGCTCAAGTGGGTCACCGTTGATCAGCACGTCGTAGATCGACGGGATGTCGGCATGGTGGTCGATCCCCAGCGCAGTGGACGCGTTGCCCTGCGGGTCGAGGTCGAGGACCAGCACCCGCAGTCCGTGCAGCGCCA
>JAWWOM010000219.1:0-6216 GCA_033851655.1 Frankiales bacterium | reverse complement strand
GGGCTCGCAGTGAGTCCGGGCGCCGGCGTCGCTCCGGCAGCCGGGCCGGTCTCCGTACCGAGATCAGGGCCGGCACCAGGGTGAGCGCGGCGAGCAGGGCGACCAGGACGACGCTGACCCCGCCGGCGCCCATCGACCGGTAGGTCGGGTCGTCGAAGGCGAACAGCCCGCACAGTGCGGCAGCGACGGTCAGGGCGGAGAAGCTGATCGACCGGCCGGCGGTCACCATCGTCCGGTCCAGCGCCGGCCCCGGCGGCAGGCCCCGGCGGAGCTCTTCGCGGTAACGGCTGACCATCAGCAGGCCGTAGTCGATCGCCAGGCCGAGGCCCATCACGGTCACGACGCTGACCACGTTGGGGTCGACGTCGAACAGATAGGTGAAGCCGAGCAGGAACAGCAGTGAGCCGGAGATGCTGGCGAGCGCCACGCCCAGCGGGATGCCGGCGGCTGCCAGCCCGCCGAAGATCAGGACGAGGACGGCGGCGGCGATCGGCAGGCTGACCAGCTCCCCGTGCTCGAGGTCGGCGCTCACCTGGTGGTTGGCCTCGTACCGGGCGACGGTGTTGCCGCCGACGAGGACCCTCGCGGCCGGGATCGCCTGCTGCAGCAGGGTTCTGACCTGGTCCGACGCCCTGGTGGCCGCAGGGTCGGACAGCCCGTGCCGGAGGTCGACGACCACGACGCTCGCCTTGCCGTCAGTGGCCCTCAGGTCGATGGCGGAGCTCTGGTACGTGTCATAGACCGCCGCGACCGATGGCATCGTGCGCAGGACCCTGGCGGCGCCGGTCACAGCGGTTGCGACGGCAGGGTCGGTGACCACCGGCCCGTCCACGACGGCGAGCAGCCGCTGACCGGCGGCGGACGCGGCGTCGAGGCGGTTGAAGGCCTGGACGGACTCGACAGAACCGGCCCCGCCAGGAGACTGCAGCCGGCCGAACACCTGGCCGCCGACGGTCAGGCCGAGCAGGAACAGGGCCGCCCAGCCCAGCATGACCAGACGCCGCCGCCGCCGGCAGAACCGCCCCAACGCCTCGAGCATCGTTGCTCCCCATGGCCTTGCCTGCTCCCATCCTCGCAGAGTCCCGGCCTCGCGGCTTCAGCGGCTGAGCGCCGGTGCCGACCCAACGACGGACGACTGACCTGACCGACGAACGGGGAACCGTGAGCGCGCAACCTCTGCTCGAACCGCCGCCGCAGCAGACCGGCGTGGACGCCGCCGCGGCGAGCGCCCGCCGGCTGGTGACCGCTGTGGACCGGGTGCTGATCGGGCACCTGCCGGTCGTCGAGACGCTGATCTGCGCCGTGCTGGCGGGTGGGCACGTACTCCTCGAGGACCTGCCGGGAGCGGGCAAGACCACGCTGGCCAAGGCGACCGCTCGCGCTCTGGGTGGCCGGTTCAGCCGGATCCAGGGCACGGCCGACCTGCTGCCCACGGACGTCACGGGCTCCTCGGTCTGGCGGCCGGACCTCGGCCGGTTCGAGTTCATCCCCGGTCCGTTGTTCGGCAACGTGGTGCTGGTCGACGAGATCAACCGGATCCCTGCCAGGACGCAGTCCGGGTTCCTCGAGGCGATGGAGGAGGGCACGATCAGCGTCGACGGTGTCGAGCACGGACTGCCCGACCCGTTCGTGGTCATCGCCACCCGCAACCCGCACGAGCAGTACGGCACCTATCCGATGCCGGAGGGGCAGCTCGACCGGTTCTCCGTCCAGCTCGGCCTCGGCCGCATCGACACGGCGACCTCCGTCCGCGTCGTACGGGAGCAGCTGGCCGGAGCCTCGGTGGACAGGATGCCGCCGGTCGCCGACGCCGGCCGGCTCGCGGCGCTGCGGGCAACCGTGCGCTCGGTCTACGTCGCCGACTCGGTGGTGGACTACGCGGTACGGATCGCCGAGGCGACCCGTACCCACTCGGACGTGGCGCTCGGGGCGAGCACGCGGGCAGCGCTGGCCTTCGTCCGGGTGGCCCAGGCCAGGGCCCTGCTGTCGGCGCGCGGCCACGTCGTGCCGGACGACGTCCGCGGGCTCGCGGTCAGTGTTCTCGCGCACCGGCTGCAGCTGCGGACCGGGCCGGACACGGCGCGGGCCCGGGCTGTCGTCGCCGAGGTGACGGCGGGCGTACCCGTACCCACGCCGTGACCGGCCCCGCGGGGGCCTCCCGGTTCCGAGCCCGCTCGTTGCTGGTCTACCTGGCCCTGCCGGCGGCCCTGCTCGCGCAGGCGGAGCGGCTGCCGCTGGTGGCTGTCGCCGCGCTGGCGGTCGGGCTGGCGCCGCTCGCCGGGCTGGCCGGGTTCAAGGCGCTCGCGATGAGCTGGCACTGGCCGAACAACCGCCCGTGGTACGTCGGCGACGAGGTCTACGTGCGGACCACTGTCACCAACAACAGCCGGCGGACGACGCCGGTGCTGACGGTGGCGGCGGAGAGTCCCGGTCTCTCGCTGCCCACGGTGACGCTGCCGACGCTCCGGCCGGGGGAGACCGCCAACGTGACGGCGCCGTTCACCCTCGTCGCCAGGCGCGGACCTGCGCCGATGAGTCGCACCACCCATGCCCACAACCGGTTGCAGGGATCGGGCAAGGCGGTGAAGCTCGCTGCTGTCGGCACCCTGATGCCGGCCGTACGCCCCCGGCCGGTGCCGCCTCCGGCCCGGCTGCTGGAGCAGCTGTCCCGGCCGACCGAGGATGGCTACGGCACCGGGCGCAAGGGTGGCTCCGACCCGCTGTCGCTGCGGCGCTTCGCCAGCGGCGACCCGGTGTCGGCCGTCCACTGGCGGTCCACGGCAAGGGCCGGCGTACCGATCGTGATGGAGCGCGAGCAGCTCGCCTCCGGGATGCTGGTGCTGCTGGTCGCCGCCAGTGGCGAGGGTGCAGCGTGGGAAGCCGCGATCGGCAGGGCCGCGGGCCTGGTCCGGGGCGCCTCGACGCTGGCCGTACCGGTCGCAGTGCTCGCCGCTGCGCCCGCACAGCAGCTCGCCGGCAACCCGAGCCACGACCTGGTCCAGGACTGGCTGGCCGGGCTGGGCGTGGCCGGCCCAGCCGATCCGGGACTGGTCGGGCAGGCGGTCCGGCTCGCGGCGGGCGGGGTGGTTGCCGTCCTGAGCTGCGAGCCGCTGCTCGCCCGGGCAGTGGCTGAGGCCGGCGCCGATCGCCGGAATGTCGTCGACCTGCTGGCTGCACCATGGTGACGGAGCCGGCGACGACGCTGCGACGGGGGCTGATGGACCGGGTCAAGCTGACCATCAGCGCCGGTCTGCTGCTGGGCATCCTGGCCATCGGGATGAGTCCGGCCGGGGGGCCGAGCGCGGCGCTGCTCGACCTGGCCCTGCTCGGCTTCGCGCTGTGGCTGAGCCGGGGCGCCTCACCGGCACCGGGGACCCCCGGCGCCAAGCCCGGAGCGATGTCCGGCAACCAGGCGCTGCTGCTCGCGCTGGCGCTGGGCGGGGCCGCCGTGCTGGTGGTCAGTGGTGCTGCGTCGCGTCCCCTGCACGGACTCGCCGTCGCGCCGTTCGCGATGGCGGCGTTCGCCCTGTCCTCGCACAACTCCCGCGACCTGCGCAGTGGTGTCCTTGCCGCCGCCGCCTCCCTGCTCGTGCTCTCGGTGGCCGACGACCGGGCCCAGGTGATGACCCTGTGCGCGATCGGCCTGCTGCCGCTGGCGCTGAGCTGGACGGTGATCCGGCAGCTGCTGTCCCTCGACGAGAACCCTCAGCTGCCCCCGGTCCTGGCCGACCCCCGGCGGCGGCCGTGGTCGGTGGCAGCTGTGCTCCGGCTGGCCGTGCTCACCGCTGCCCTCGCCCTGCTCATGCCGAGTGAGCCGGCGCCGCACCTGCACGGCGGTGGTCAGGACGCCGCATCCGACCTGCCCGGTGTCCGCGGCTACGGGATCGGGATGTCCAACGGGCAGCTGGACCTGCGCCAGCGCGGGACCCTCGACGCGACCCCGGTCCTGCAGGTGCCAGGGAGCAGCCCCACCCTGTGGCAGGGCGCCTACGCCGACCGGTACGACGGCTCGACCTGGAGCCGCACGGACCGGCCCGCCGCCGAGACCTCTCCGTGGAGTCCGCTGCCGAGGACGACTCCGCTGCCCACGGGCAAGGACCTGACCAGCTCCCTGGTCACGCCGGTCGGCAGGTACCTGTCCTTCCTCGTCTACTCCCCGGGCCCGATCGTCGCTGTCGACGGCGCCGGCGGGCGGGTGCACAGCCAGCACGACGGCTCGGTGAACCTGATCAACCCGCAGGACCCGACGATGCCGTACACCGTCGTCTGGCGGCCTGACGGGTCGAGCTCGTCGGGCACGATGACCTCGGACCAGCTCCCGGTCACCGACCAGGGCTGGCTGGCGCTGCCCGCCGAGCTGCCCGGCCGGGTGCGGACGTTGGCCCGCACGATCACCGCCTCGCTGAGCACGACCACGGACAAGGTCAGCGCGATCGAGGCCTACCTGCGCACGAACGAGCGGTACCAGCTGGACTCACCGGTGCCGGCCGAGGGCGTCGACGCGGTGGACGCGTTCCTGTTCACTGACCACGTCGGGTTCTGCGAGCAGTTCGCCAGCGCGGAGACGGTGCTGCTGCGCTCCCTGGGCATCCCTGCGCGGGTGGCCACGGGGTACGGCGGTCCCGGCATACCCGGGCCGAACGGCACCCGGGTCTATCGCAACCAGGACGCGCACGCCTGGGTCCAGGTCGGCTATCCCGGTGAGCGCTGGGTCGACTCCGACCCGACCGCCGGCGCCCAGTTCGCGGCCTTGAGCGGCACGCACAGCGTGGTCGGCTGGCTGCGCAAGCTGTGGAAGACCCTGACCGGCACGGCCACCGCCCGCCGGCTGACCGCGCTGGGGCTGCTCGCCGGCGCTGTCTTCCTGTGGCTGCTGTCCCGGCTGGTCCGCCGCTGGCTGCCGCGGCGCCGGCCGGACCTCGATGCCGTCACAGTGCTCGAGACCGATGCCGGCAAGGCATACCAGAGGCTGTTGCGGCGGCTGGCTGAGCAGAAACGTCCTCGCCGGCCCACGGAGACCGTACGGGACCTCTTGCTGCGGCTGGGCGCCCCCCAGCAGGAGACCGTGGCCGGCGTGCTCGAGGGCGAGTGGTACGGCCGCGCGGTCTCGGTGCCCAGCGAGCTGGTGCCCTCCGTCGTCGCGGTGCTCGACGAGCTCGCCACCGAAGCCCCCGCGGCGCTCTCGCCGTAGCATCTGCACCGTGATGCGCCGGTGAGCCAGGACGACCTCTTCGCGTCGACGGGTTCCGTCGCGTCCGCCGCCCCGCTCGCCGTACGGATGCGTCCCCGCTCGCTGGACGAGGTCGTCGGCCAGCAGCACCTGCTGGGTCCCGGCGCGCCGCTGCGCCAGCTGGTCGAGGGCGGCGCGGCCACGTCGCTGATCCTCTGGGGCCCGCCGGGCACCGGGAAGACGACGCTTGCCTACGTGGTGTCCTCCGCGACCGGCCGCCGGTTCACCGAGCTGTCGGCGGTGACCGCCGGGGTCAAGGACGTCCGCGCGGTGATCGAGGACGCCAAGCAGCAGCTGTCCATGTACGGCCGGCAGACCGTGCTGTTCATCGACGAGGTGCACCGCTTCAACAAGGGCCAGCAGGACGCGTTGCTCCCGGCCGTCGAGAACCGTTGGGTCACCCTGATCGCCGCCACCACCGAGAACCCGTTCTTCTCGATCGTGTCGCCGCTGCTGTCCCGCTCGCTGCTGCTCACCCTCGAGCCGTTGTCCGAGGAGGACCTCCGCGACCTGATCGCCCGCGCGGCCGCTGAGCCGCGCGGCCTCGGCGGGGCGGTCGAGGTCACCCAGGAGGCCCGCGAGCACCTGGTACGGATCGCCGGCGGCGACGCCAGGCGCGCGCTCACGGCCCTCGAGGCGGGAGCGGCCTCCGCCGTCACCCTGGGCCTGGCGAGCCTGGACGTGGCGACGCTGGAGGAGGCGGTCAACCGGGCGGCCGTGCGCTACGACCGGGACGGCGACCAGCACTACGACGTGATCAGCGCCTTCATCAAGTCGATCCGCGGCAGCGACCCCGACGCCGGCCTGCACTACCTCGCCCGGATGCTCGAGGCGGGTGAGGACCCGCGGTTCATCGCCAGGCGGCTGGTCATCCTGGCCTCCGAGGACATCGGCATGGCGGACCCCTCGGCGCTGCTCACCGCGGTGGCTGCGGCGCAGGCGCTGGACCTGATCGGGCTGCCGGAGGCGGCGCTCAACCTGGCCCA
>JAWWOM010000273.1:0-4365 GCA_033851655.1 Frankiales bacterium | reverse complement strand
GGAGCTGACGCAGCTGCATCGGTCGATACTCGCTCAGGACCCCGGTCTGCTGCTGGAACCGGCAGCCGCCGCTGTGCAGCCGCAGGTCAGGCAGCAGCGCGGGCCAGCGGTGCCTCCGCCGGCACGTGGGATGTCGTGGCGGTTGGACGTGATGTCCGCGCTCGTCGTCGTCGTCGTCGTTCTGCTAACGGTGGCTGTGTACCTGCCGCGCCACTCGCGCTCATCCGGCCTGAGTTCGCTACCTGCGAACAGCGTGGTTCGGATCGACACGGACGGGTCGTTTCACGACGCGGTCACCGTCGGCGTGAGCCCGGACGGGGTCGCCCTGGTGCGGGGCGCTGCCTGGGTTGCCAATACCGGTGCCGGCACAGTGTCGAAGATCGATCTGGCGAAACACGTCGTCGTCCAGACGACAGACGTCGGGAGCGCCCCGCAGGCGCTCGCCGCGTACGGTACGGATCTGTGGGTGGTGAACAGCGGGGCGTCGAGCGTGTCCCGGCTGAGCCTGCAGACCAACCAGGTCGTCGATACCATTCGTGTCGGGAATCAGCCTTCCGCAATTGCAGCCGGGAAGAGCGGAATCTGGGTGGTGAACACCGGCGACGATACGGTCCAGCGGATCGACCCGACCACAGGGGAGACCGACGAGCCCATTGCTGTCGGGGTTCGCCCGGCTGGGATCGCCCTCGACACGAACACGGTCTGGGTCTCGAACAGCGGCGACGGAACCGTGTCCCCGATCGACCTGAAATCGCGGATCGTCGGCAGCTCGATCTCCGTCAACGCCGGACCCGCCGGCATTGCCGTCTCCCCTGCATCGGTGTGGGTGGCCAACTCGTTGAGTCAGACCGTAAGCCGCATCAACAGCCTGAGCCGACGGGTGGTGGGGACGATCCCGGTGGGCGACGGACCACAGTCGATCACCTTCCTCAGGAACAGGCTGTGGGTCGCGAACGAGTTCGACGGCACCGTCACGGTGATCGACCCGGCGACGAGCAGCGCCAAGCGGCTCCCTACCGACGCATCGGTCCGTGGACTGGTCAGCGACGGGACCTCCGCCTATGCCACGACCCGCCCCTTTGCAGCAGCCTCGCACCGCGGCGGCACTCTCCACGTCACCGACGGGGTGTTGCCGATCGATTCCGGCATCGACCCGTCGAGCGCCGATGCCGCATTCGCGTTCACGGCGTTCTCCTTGGTCTACGACGGCTTGGTCGGGCTGCGACGGACCGGGGGCGCAGCCGGTCTTACTCTCGTACCGGACCTGGCGGAGGACCTGCCGCAGCCCTCGCCGGACGGTCTGGAGTATGTGTTCACCCTGCGCCGGGGGATCCACTACTCGAACGGCGCCGAGGTCAAGCCTGACGACATCAGACGCGGTTTGCAGCAGGAACTGACGCTGAGTGGGGACACTGAGCGGCTGGCGAATATCGTCGGAGCGCCGGACTGCATTCGGATCAAGACCGTGTGCGACCTCTCCAGAGGGGTGGAGGTCGATGACAACAGCTTCCGGATCGCGTTTCACCTCCGCGCTCCGGATCCCGACTTCCTCTACAAGCTGACCGAACCGCTGTTCGCCACTCCGGAAGGTGATCCGGGCGTACCGGCGCTAACGCCCCGCCCCGCAACCGGTCCCTACATGATCGGCGAGCATTCCAGCGTCACCAGGTTTACGCTGGTGCGGAACCCGAGGTTCCGTCCATGGTCCTACGCGGCGCAGCCCCCGGGCTACCCGAACGAGATCGAATGGACGATCGACGCGGACGCCACGCACGCCGTCCAGAACATCCTCGCCGGCGTCACCGACGCAGACCGGCGAGCCCCTGATGCCGACGACTACGCCACCCTGCTACGAACCAACCCCGGGCGATTCCATTCGGACTTCACCGCCTGGACCTCCTTTCTGTTCCTCAACACACATGTCGCCCCGTTCGACAACCCCGACGTACGGCAGGCGATCAACTTCGCCGTCGATCGCAACAAGATCGTTGAACTCGTTGGCGGAGCATCGACGGCTGCGCCAACCTGCCAGATCCTCCCGCCCAGCTTGCCTGGCTTCCGTCGCTATTGCCCTTATACGACGAATCCCACCCCTGACGGTCTGTATCACGGTCGCGACCTGGTGAAGGCATTGGCATTGGTCGACCGCTCGCGCACCCGGGGCATGACCGTGACCGTGGCGTCCCCCTGGAACGACCCGCAATCGTTGGCCACTGTCCATTATGTGGTGACCTTGCTCGTCAGCCTGGGGTACAAGGCCCGATTCGCCTTGTCCGGCGACCACAACTACTTTTCGGGGGACAATCCCGCGCAGCTCGGAATTGCGCTCTGGGCAATGGACTACCCCACGCCCTCGAACGTCTTCGAGCTGCTGCGCTGTCGCGCAGATGCGCCGGGCAGGTATTGCAACTCCGTTGTGGACCAGCTGTTCATCCAGGCCCTGGATATACAGCGGACGGACCGCGTACGAGCTGACGCCCTTTGGGCGGAGCTCGACCAGACGCTGACCAACGATGCGGCGTGGCTCAGCCTGTACACCCAGAAGACCACAATCGCGCTGTCGGATCGGGTCGGCAACTACCTCTCCAATCCGAAGTACGGTCCGCTCTACGGGCAAATGTGGGTCGTCAAGTGACCGACGTTCACGGGTCGCCGAAAACGCCTCCAGGTGGGCGGGCCCTGGCGGGCGGTCACGTGACGATGGACCAGTGTTGGGGCAGCTGCTGGTCTGCCACGGCGTCCCAGTCCCAGTCGATCCCGATACCGGGACTGTCGGGGGGATAGGCGTGGCCGTCGCGGACGGTGAGGCCGGAGCGGGTGATGCCTTCGAGCTGCGGGATGTACTCGACCCATTGGCCGTTCGGCACCCCGCAGGCAAGTGAGGCGTGCAGTTCCATCAGGAAATGCGGTGACACCGGCATGTTGTAGGCGTCGGCCAGGTGGGCGACCTTGAGCCACGGTGTGATCCCGCCGACCCTGGCGACGTCGACCTGCACGACCGAGCATGCTCCGGCATGCAGGTAGTCCTTGAACTGACTCACGCTGTACAAGGACTCGCCGACCGCGATCGGGATCGGCGAGGAGGCTACCAGTCGGCTGTGGGCAGAGATGTCGTCAGCCGGCAGCGGTTCCTCGATCCAGGCCAGGTCGAGATCGGCCAGCAGGTGCGCTCGGCGCTGGGCGTCGTCTAGGCGCAGGCCCTGGTTGGCATCGACCATCAGCTCGAAACCTGTTCCTACTGCCGTTCGGACTGCGGTCAGGCGTTCGACGTCCTCGGACTTCCGCGGCTTGCCAATCTTGATCTTGGCGCCCTTGAAGCCGTTGCGCTGCATCCGTACGGCGTCCTCGACGAGCTGCTCGGTCTCGAGGTTCAGCCAACCGCCTTCGGTCGTGTAGACGGGCAACCGCTCGTGGGCGCCGCCGACCGCCTGGTGCAGAGACAAGTTGGCGCGGCGGCAGCGTAGGTCCCACGCGGCGATGTCGATCGCGGCCAGGGACAGCGAGCTGACCGGGCCGACCGCCAGCGCGTGCATGCTGTAGAGCAGGGCACGCCAGTTTCCTTCGATGTGCTCGGCCTCCATGCCGATCAGCTGCGGGAGCAGGTGATCGCGCAGCAGGGCCACGATGGCCGAGCCGCCCGCACCGATCGTGTAGCTGTAGCCGGTCCCCGTGGCTCCGTCGGAGTCGGTGAGGGTCAGGATCGGCGTTTCCTGGCTGACGAACGACTGGATCGCGTCAGTGCGTTGGGTGAGCGGCTTCAGGTCGACTAGTCGAAGTTCGGCCTTCACGATGCGAGCCATGGTTCCTGCTTTCAAGGTGTCGCTGACGGGCCGGACAGATGGAGCGGTGCTGCCCCGAGGGGAGGTTTCGCGGTGATCAGGGCCGGGGCACCGTGGTGATCTCGAGCCGGGACGGGTGCTCGGCCGAGTGCCACACCTGCTGGTGTGCCGCCACCAGCTCGCTGGCGGGCACATCAGCGATCGGGCCGGCGGTGTTCGGATGGGCGTCGAACCGGGGGAAGTTCGAGCTTGAGATCTCCACGCGCAATGCATGCCCGGCCGGCAGGACCAGGCTGGTGGCCCCCAGGTCGATCGAGAATTCCGTGACGGAGAAGGGGCGGATCAGCTCGGCCTGCTCGGTGCCGGTGCGGTACCGGCCGCGGATGATGCCGTCGCAGACGTTGAGCGCCCGGCCGTCCGGGTGGACGTCGACGAGCTTGGCCGTCCAGTCGGTGTCGGCGGCGTCGGTGGCCGCGTGCAGCACCACGCTGACCGGACCGCAGAGCTCGAGCGGCTCGGCGAGGGCGGCGCTGCTGAAGGTCAGGACATCCGGCCGTTGCTCGACCGCTCGCTGGTCCCGCTGACC
>JAWWOM010000210.1:0-16452 GCA_033851655.1 Frankiales bacterium | reverse complement strand
GCCGCGGCGGCCGAGCGGATCCTCTCCCGCCTCGCCACCTCCTCCGGTGACAGCTGGGGCTTCTCGGGCTCGGTGTTCTTCGGCTTCTTGCGCGGCCGGGCCGACTGCTCGAACGGGTCGTAGTCCGCCTGCTGGGGGCCGAGCAGGTCCGACAGCGCCTCGGACACCCTGGCGATCGACTGCCCGAACGGGTCGTCCGGGTTGTCGCTGAAGGTCTCTGCCCGCTCGGGCTTGGGCCGGTCGATGACCGGGACCGGGCCCTGCAGCAGGTCGTTCGGGATGAGAGCAGAGGTGTCCAGCTCTTCGCGGGGCAGCTCCTGGAGCGGGTCCCGGTTCCCGTACGCGACCGACGTGATGAGCTTGGCGAGCTCACCGAGATCGGCGTCCTCGGCCGAGCCGGCGATGGCGTGTGCCTCGCGCACGACGTCCTCGAGCACGGCTGCCTCGGCGACCACCAGGGCGACGCTCTCCTCGGCGGCCTGCGGCTCCTCAGCGGTACGGGGCTTGCCGCCGAAGGCGCTGATCAGCCGTGAGGCGATCGCACCCGCCGGAGCCTCGTCGACGTCCGTCGGCTCGGCCGGCTGCGAGGCAGAGCTCAGCGCCGACGCGACGGCAGCGGTGATGTCGCCCAGGCTGCCGTACTGGTTCGGCTCGTTCTCCTCGATGACCTCGACGGTCTCGACCGGAGCGTTGCCCTCGGCGATCTCGACCGGGATGTCGTACGCGATCGGCGCGGCACTCGGCTCGGCGGCCAGGTCCTCCTCGACGTCGAGCAACCCGGCCTGGACCAGGCGGAAGACGATCTGCCCGGCCTCGTACAACGTGTAGCCGCACTCACGGGCCAGCTCGGCCAGGGCGCGCTCGTTGTCGACCTTGCACAGCAGCGACCAGGCATCCGCGTCGAGCATGATGTCGGCGGAGGCGGGCGCGCGGCTGGAGAGGACGGGTACGGCTCCCGGGCCGTGGACGGTCTCGGCGATGTCGTTCCACTGCGTGTGCCGCCAGGCGACCTCGGCGAGCAGCTCGCTGACCGCCATCGCCGGGGCGACGTCCTCGCGGGCCTTCTCGTTCTTGCGGAACCGCCAGCGGCCGGCGGTCCAGCGCATCAGGTCGCTCATCGAGTCGCGGACCTGCTCGACGACGAACGCCTCGACCACGGGTTGCTCGACGAAGCCGAGGTGGACCAGCAGCTCGCCCAGTCGCCAGCCCTGCAGCTCGTTTCGCTGGGCCTCGAGGGCCTCGGCGAGGGCTTCGGGGGCGAGGGCTCCTGAGGAGACCAGGCGGGCGCCGAGCGAAGGGCGGCGGCCGGGCGCGGACACCGAGTAGACCAGGCCGGCCTTGACGTAGACCAGTGCCTCGTCGCCGTCGCTGTCGATGACGTGCAGGCAGCCCGACATCGACTCGGTCGCGAGCTCGGTCAGCAGCGAGGCCAGGGCTGTGGTCGTGAGGTCGCCCTTCAGCAGCACCGCGACCTCCTCGCCCGTGTGTCCTGTTGGTGGTGATGCATGGCATGCAGGGATGCACCGTTGCCTGCGGGTCGCCGTGTCCCGCGTGCTTTGTGGGCATCGGCACCGGCGGGCACATTCCTAAGCCGATCGGGTCAACGGAACGGACCAAATCGGGGGCAATATTCGCGCGGGTGGCCGCGCCGGGCGGACCCGCCGTACGCGTGATGTCGCCCACGGCGACGGCCCGCCCCCGTACGATGCTCTCCGGGGTACCGCAAGCGGTGAAGGAGCAGATCGACGATGACCGACGACCTGGGCGTGATGACCGGCGGACACCGCCGTATCGACCGCTTGCTCGGCGAGGCCCACGACCTGGCGACGCTGGAGATGGACGATCTGCGCCAGCTGCGCGCCGAGGCCGAGCAGGAGGAGACCGACGCGTCCTACGTACGGCGGCTGCTGCAGGGGCGCATCGACATCGTCGAGGCAGAACGGGCCGGCCGCCGCGGTGAGGGCTCCGGCGACCTGGTCGCCAACCTGGCCCGCATCCTGACCGCGGACGACGGCGCCCCGTCCGGCCCGCGTGGGCTGGGCCGGCACTCCACGCTGGAGCCGTCGCGGGCCGACGAGCACCGCCGGCACGTCGAGGCGCTGGTCGCCGACGTCGACCTGTCCGACGTCTCGGCCCGTACCGATGCCGAGCTCGAGGCTGCTGTCGCCGCCTATCGGGGCGAGGAGCAGCGGATCTCCATCCTGCGCAAGCAGCTCCAGGGCCTGATGGACGCCTGCAGCGCCGAGGTCACCCGGCGCTATCGGCAGGGCGAGGTCGACGTCTCCTCGGTCCTGCCGACCGACGAGACGCTGGACTGAGCCTTCCCGCTCCGGCCGCCTGCCGGGCGTCCGCGGCCTGAGCCCCCCGAGGCTCAGACCGGGACCTCTCGGACCCCACGTCGGCCGAAGGGGGACCGGAGGATCAGACGGCCACCTTGACCGGTTGCCAGAACGGGTCGGCGGGGGGTGGCCCGGCCATGTCGGTACGGGGGCAGCTCGCGAGGGTGAGCCCCGCCGAGCGCAGCGCCTCGTCCACCAGCCCGTCGACCGTGGTGCCCTTCGAGGCTCCGTACGAGGTGACCGTGACCTTGTAGATGGTGATCTGGTGCCGGATCGGCCGGTCGTAGATCACGGCCACCGAGCCGATCAGCTGAGCCGTGCCACGCATGCCGCCGACCCCGTTCCAGGAACGGTCGTAGCGCTGCCACACCGACGACGTGGCGTTCCAGACCCCGCCCCGGGACACGTCCTTGTCGTTCAGGGCACGCAACACACTGGCGGCGGAGGCTTCGGACAGCACGGCCGAGGGCCGGATCACCTTCTCCAATGTCACGTGACGCTCCCCGCGGTCGTGGTGTAGAGATCCTTTCGACGGTTCCACATGCCGATCTGAAGGGGTCGGTTCGGCGTAACGCGGGTTCCACCCGTTCGGCCTAGGGTCGACGAACGGGTCAACACAGCCGAAGGGTGACGCAGTGTCGCGTAAGGGGTGGGCGCTGTTCCTCGCGCTGTCCGTGATCTGGGGGGTCCCGTACCTGTTGATCAAGGTCGCGGTGGAGGCGTTGCAGCCGAGCGTGGTGGTGTTCCTGCGAACGGTCATCGGTGCCGCCCTGCTGCTGCCGTTCGCCGGCTTCCGTGGCGAGCTGAGGCCGGTCCTGCCGCGCTGGCGGCCGCTCCTGCTGTTCGCGTTCGTCGAGATCACGGCGCCGTGGCTGCTGCTCACCGAGGCCGAGCAGAAGGTCACCAGCTCCTTCGCCGGGCTGCTGATCGCGGTGGTGCCGCTGGTCGGCGCGGTGCTCGCCGTGGTCGTCGGTTCGAGCGACCGGCTCAACCGAGGGCGGCTGGTCGGGCTGCTGGTCGGCTTCGGCGGGGTGGCCGCGCTGCTCGGCATCGACCTGGCAGGTGCACACGGCCAGGCACTGGCGTCGTTGTTCATCGTGCTCACCGCCGTCGGCTACGCGATCGGGCCGATGATCGTCGCCCGGTCGCTCTCCGACGTGCCGGCATTCGGCGTCATCGCGCTGTCGCTGGGCCTGAACGGGATCGTCTACCTGCCGTTCGCGATCCACGACTGGCCGGCCGCGGTGCCGGCGGCCAACGTGCTGTGGTCGGTGCTCGGACTCGGCGCGCTGTGCACCGCGGCCGCCTTCCTGGTCTTCTTCGCGCTCATCGCCGAGGTCGGCCCCCAGCGAGCCACGGTGATCACCTACCTCAACCCGGCGGTCGCGCTCGCCCTGGGTGTCTCGCTCCGCGGCGAGCCCTTCACCACCGGGATGGCCATCGGGTTCCCCCTCGTCCTGCTGGGCTGCTGGCTGGGCACCGGGCGTCGCCGCGAGGTCGCACCGGCGTGACGACGGGCGAGCCGGTAGCCCGGGTGTGCGGCCCGGACGACCTCGAGCGGGTGGTGGAGATCCTGGTCGAGGCGTTCTACGACGACCCCACGTGGGCCTGGGCCTTTCCCGACCCGGCACTCCGGCGCCAGCAGTACCGCCGGATCTGGCGGCTGTTCGTCGAGGGTGCCGCACGCTACCCGTCGGTGTGGCTCAACGCCGACGAGACGGCTACGGCGGTCTGGATCCCACCGGGTGGCACGGAGTTCTCCCCGGAGCAGGAGGCCCAGCTCGAGGCGGTCGTGCAGGAGCTGCTCGGCGAGGACGCACCCCGGGTGATGGCGATGCTGCAGGCTTTCGAGGACGTCCACCCGCATCACGCCGACCACTACTACCTCACCCTGCTGGGGACCGATCCGGCCCACCGCGGCAAGGGGCTCGGGCTGCAGCTGCTCGAGGACACGTTGCAGCTGGCCGACGACGACGGTGTCGCCGCCTACCTCGAGTCCAGCAACCCGGCGAACGTGCCGCTCTACGCCCGGTACGGGTTCCGCCGGTACGGGACGTTCTCGCTGCCGCACGGTCCGGACGTGACCACGATGTGGCGCGACCCACGCTGACCCTGACCGTCCGCCAGGTGGCGCGAGTTGTGGCGTGTCTCTCGGCGAGTCGCGCCGTTTGCCGGTCAGCTCTCGGGCAGCGCGTAGTTCCCGTACCGCGGAGCGCCGTCCGGCTGGTAGGTCGCGATGACGACGCCGGAACCGGTCGTGCTGCTGCTCACCAGCTTGAGCGCTCCCGCCCGGGCGCCGTCGCGGAACAGCTTCTTGCCCGAGCCGAGGTGGACGGGGAAGTAGAGCAGGCGGTACTCGTCGACCAGGTCGTGCTCGATCAGGGTGTGCGCCAGCGCGCCGCTGCCGTGCACCTGCAGCTCGTCGCCGGGTTGCTCCTTGAGCTTGGCGACCTCGCTGACCACGTCGCCGCCGAGCAGGTTCGAGCCCTGCCAGTCGACGGAGTGCAGGGTGTTGGAGGCGACGTACTTGGGCAGCCGGTTGAGCCGGCTCGCGATCGGGTCCTCCGGGTCGGTCATCCTCGGCCAGAAGCTGTTGAAGATCTGGTAGGTCTTGCGGCCCAGAAGGAACGCGTCGGCGTGCTCGAACCAGCCGACCATCGCCGCGCCGAAGTCGTCGTCTCCGTAGGGGAAGGACCACCCACCGTGCTCGTACGGGCCGTCGGGGTCCTCGTCGGGTCCGCCGGGGGACTGGAGGACGCCGTCGAGGGTGAGGAAGGTGTGCAAGGTCAGTCGCATCGTGAGCTCCCGGGTCGAGGTGTCAGCCGTTCTGACGCAGCTGACGCCGGAAACTCATCGATTCGGATCGCTGTACGGACAGGGGATCTCAGTCGGTGTCGAGCCTCGGTTGCGGCGCTGCTGCGAGCTGGGCCAGGCTCTGGGACAGGCCGGCGATCAGCTCGGCGGCCTCTGCCGGCAGCAGCCGTACGGTGCCGACGCAGGTGCCTGCCTTCCAGGTGCTGACCACGAGGAACCCGGCTTCGGTGTGCGCGGACACCCGGACCGCCCGGCCGTCGCCGCGCCGGTCGTTCACCCAGGTGCCCTCGAGCATGGTCATGTACTCAGCGTGAGCGCTGTCTCAGAAGTCGTCAACCGGTCGCCGGGTCGAGGCATGATGGAGGTGCTTGCACCTGCTAGCGCCCACGCCGGGACTGCCCAGGCTCGGGCACGTGAGGGAGGGGCCATGACCAAGCCGGCCAACGAGCACGTCCGCGACCTCGGGCTGTTCATCCGCGAGCAACGCCGCACGGCCGAGGTGTCGCTGCGCCAGCTGGCCAGACAGGCGGGCGTCTCCAACCCCTACCTGAGCCAGATCGAGCGGGGCCTGCGCAAGCCCAGCGCCGAGATCCTGCAGCAGATCGCGCGCGGGCTGCGCATCTCGGCTGAGGCGTTGTACGTGCAGGCAGGCATCCTCGACGAGCGGGTCGGTGGCACCGAGGTGTCGGAGGCGATCATGGCCGACCCCCACCTGCACGAGCGGCAGAAACAGGTGCTCCTCGACATCTATGACAGCTTTCGCCTGGAGAACGCCGATAACGAGGCTGCTGCAGGGCTGACTGAGAGCGAGGCCTCGTGAACCCGGTCAATGTGTTCACCAACCCGAGTGTCCTGGGCTTTGTCTGGCTGGCCATCGTGATCACGGCGCTCGTGGCGTTCATCGACGCGATGATGCGGCCCATGGCGGCCTGGATCTATGCCGGCGAGAACCGCAACCTCTGGCTGCCGGTGACCCTGGCGGCGTTCGCGCTGCCGTTCTGGCTCGGCCTGTTCATGTGGGTCTCCCTGGGGGCGGCGATGTTCTACCTCGTCGACAAGAAGCCCAAGCTGGCCGCCTACCAGCCGCCGCGGCGCAAGGAGAACGACCTGCACGACAACTGGCGTTGAGCACCCGGATCACCCCGCCGGAGGCGCCCGAGGGCATCGGCTGGCTGGTCAACGGCGCCGGCTCGCCGGTGACGCTGTTCGTGCCCGGGCTCGGCGGCGCACTGTCGCACCTGCGGCCCCTCGGTGGCGGCGTGCCGGGGACCCGGGTGTTCTGCGAGCTCGAGGGGCTGGCGGCGCCGGACGACTACGCCGGGCTCGCGGCGACGTTCCTCCGGGCGGCCGACGCGGCCGGTGCCGACCGGGTGCTCGGGGTCTCCCTGGGGGCCGGCGCGTTGCTGCGGTTGCTCGCGCGGGCGCCGCGGCGGTTCGAGCGGGTGGTGATCTTCCAGCCGTCAGCCTTCGACGTCGCGCCGCCGGAGCGGCTCGCCGATCTGCTGGTCTATCACCGGTTGGCCGAGTCCGGGGAGCTGGACGCCCTCACCGGGCTGCTCAACGACGAGCTGCCGGCCGACGTACGGGGGGCGCGTCAGTCCTGGGACGCGTCCAGGACGAGGGCGGAACGACTGGCCCGCCCAGAAGGCCTGCGGTTGTTGAAGAATCTCGCCGGCGGTGAGCCCCCGCTGGCTGACCCCAGCCTGCTGCGGGCGGTCACCGCCAAGGTCCTCGTGGTGGCTGCCCGCGACGACGAGGTGCATCCGGTCGGCGTCGCCGAGCGGATCGCGGCGGCACTCCCGTACGGGGAGCTCGCCGTTTTCGACCACCCGGCTCCGTTGTGGCACGCGCGCAAGGAGCTGAGGGCGTTGCTGTCAGGCTTTCTGGGCGGCGGCTGAGGCTTCGCGAGCGGCGATCCGGGCCAGGACCTCGGGCCGGCGCAGCGGCGGCTCGGTGGCGGGGGGTTGCCGACGGGCGGGCAGCGACGCGAGCAGCCGGGTCGTCGACGCAGTCACCTCGGCGACCGCCTGTTCGAACGCCTCCTTGGCGGCGTCCGGGACCTTCTGCAACCCGCTCACCTTGCGGACGTACTGCCGGGCGGCCGCCTCGACCTCGGTCGGGGTCGCCGGCGGCTCGAGGCCGCGGAGCTCTGTGATGTTTCGGCACATGCGTCCATCATTGCAGGGCGTGCAGGTCAGGCGATCGGGTCGACGCTTGTGCGGATGTCGTGACCGGGCAGCGGGTGGCCGTGCTCGGTGGTGACCCGCTCGATCGACTCCTGCCCGGCGAACTCCCAGACCTCGGCCGGCTCGTCGTTGCCGCGGAGGTGGGTCAGCTGCTCGATCGGCTCGTAGACGTCGAGCAGCCCGGGTGCGTCGGACGGCGTCAGCAGCCGCCGGACGCCGTCCGCCACGGTGGTGCTGTTGCCGTCGTGGGAACCTCCCCGCAGCACGATCAAGTTGGTGCCGAGCTCGCTCATGAAGCCTCCGTCGGTCAGGTGAGCCCGAACCTACCCTGCCGGACGTGGTGCAACGCGCGGATCCTCTGCCGTGTGCAGGCCAGCATCGCGCAACATGGTCGAAATCTTCTGGGTCCATCCTCGTATACATGGCGCTCACCGACTTCACCGAGATCCCCGTCATCGACATGGCCGGCCTGCTCACCGACGACCCGGCCGCGCAGCTCGCGGTCGCCGAGGAGATGGGCCGGGCGGCGCGGGACGTGGGCTTCTTCTACCTCACCGGCACGGGGATGGACCCGTCGCTGTTCGCCGGCGTGCTCGCCGCCGCGCAGCAGTTCTTCGAGCAGCCGCGGGAGGCCAAGATGGCGAACTACATCGGCAACTCGCGCAACCACCGCGGCTACGTACCCGAGGGCGAGGAGGTCTTCGCGGGCAAGACCTCGGACCTGAAGGAGGCGTTCGACCTCGCGGCCGACCTGCCCGAGGACGACCCGGACTACCTCGCCGGCAACCCGATGCTCGGCCCCAACCAGTGGCCGGAGCTGCCCGGGTTCGCAGAGCGGGTCGAGGCCTACTACGAGGCCGTACGGGCGGTCGGTGCGTTCGTCTTCAAGGGCCTCGCCCTCGGGCTCGGCGAGCCGGCCGACTACTTCGACGAGGTGACCCGCAAGCCGCCGTCGCAGCTGCGGCTGATCCACTATCCCGTCGACGAGACCGCGGCGTCCCGCCCGGGCATCGGCGACCACACCGACTACGAGGCGTTCACCCTGCTGCGTTCGACCAGCCCGGGCCTGGAAGTGCTTGCTGGCAGCGGAGAATGGATCGATGCGCCGCCGATGGCGGATGCGTTCGTGGTCAACATCGGTGACATGCTCGAGCTGTGGACCAACGGCGAGTACGTGGCCACGACGCACCGGGTCCGCGCCGTCGAGCAGGAGCGCTGGTCGTTTCCGCTCTTCTTCAGCCTCGACTACGACACGCTGGTCACGCCGATGGAGCGCTTCGCCACCCCGGGCCGTCCGGTGCCCGAGCCGCTGGTCGCCGGCGAGCACCTGTTCGCGCAGACCGCGCAGAGCTTCGTCTACCTGCAGAAGCGCCTGGCAGCAGGCGAAATGACCCTGCCGGAGCGATCGGTGGGACTGTCGTCGTTCGGCCAGGAGACCCGGCTCAAGGTCGGCTCACCGGCCTAGGCTGCCGCGGCTGTTCTTGTTGGGGGCCGGGCGCCAGCGGTAAAGGCAGTCGGGCTCCCGTTCTTCGTTGCGCGTTCCATCGCTCTGGGCCGTCAGCATGAATCCGGCAGCTTCGTAGAAGCGGCGGGCCTGGCCGTTCCGGGTGAACACGTACAACGAGAGACCGTCAGGGCTGAGCCGTTTCGCCTCCTCCAGCAGCAAACGTCCCACTCCGCGGCCCTGGTCATCCGGGTCCACGTAGAGCTGTTCGAGCCAGTTTCCCGTCAGGGCGAAGAACCCCAGAGGCCGACGGTCCTCACGGGCCACCCGCACCAACTGTTCCGGGATGACCACGTTCTCCATCCACCAGTGCGTTGCAGCCTCGTCATGCGGGCTTGCGAGCCACGGCATCGCTGCCGCGCGTGAACGCAGGTAGAGAGCCGTCAACGCCTCGGCGTCAGGGCTCTCCGCTGCTGTCAGGCCGAACGTCTCTTGCGACACGCACGCAACGATAGGGGAGTCCACTACGACGGGGGAGCACGGACCGGGCCCCGAGCACCGCCCCTGGTTGGTCGCGTCCGCCGCCAATCGCGAGTAGCCTGCGGCAAACTCCAGGAGGGTGTTATGGCCAAGGGGCGCTCAGCTCTGGTTCTCGCCGTATCAGTCACCGTCGCGGCAACCGGCGCCGGCAGCGTCGCCGTGGCAGCCACCAGCGCCGGCAAGCAGGTCACCATGTGCGCACTGAAGACCACGGGCGCGGTGCGGCTCGCCACCAAGTGCCACAAGACGGAAAGGGCCGTCCGGCTCGGTCAGATCGGACCTCGGGGGCTGGTCGGCGCGGCGGGGCCGCAAGGCAGTCCCGGCGCACCAGGCCCGCAGGGCACTCCCGGCACCCAAGGCGCCGTCGGGCCCACCGGTGCGCCTGGGCCGAGCGACACCTATTCCTACGTCTATCAGCAGTACGCGCCGACGGAGGCCCCTCCGGCCATGGACGGCACGGTGACGACGACTCCGCTCAGCCTGCCGGCGGGCAGCTACGTGCTGACCTGGCACCTCAGCGCGTACGACCACCTGGCGTCAGTGACCGCCTACATCGGCTGTACGCCCCTGGTCACCCCCGCGGGCAAGCCGCCACTCGGCTTGGGGGACTTCTTCGTGGGAATCGCCGCCAGCCCGAGCACGTACGCGATCGGCGACGGCGGCAGAGTGGATGTCGTCACCCTGCCCGCCACCAGCACCGTGGCGATGCGGTGCTATGTCTACGGCACCCCCGTCATCACCGTCGCCGACTTCGCGGTCGTGGCGGTCAAGACGGGCACGGCCCACGCCAGCGGTTCCACGCCGTTGGTGGCACGTGGCACGTCGCCGCTGCACCGGGCCACCTTGGGCAACGGGCCGGCCGGCTGAGGAGCAGCGGGCCGCCGCTCTGCCTTGGCTTGATGATGTCGGTCAGGGCTTGGTCCAGGAGATGGAGTAGCGCCAGAGCAGGTGGCGCCGGAACTCCGAGCCCGGCAGCACGGACGCCGCCATGCGACGCACGTCCCGGTAGGTCTGCGCGGGGGGCCAGACGGTGGGGGCTGAATGCTCCCAGTAGGTCCTCGAACGCGAGATCCATTTGTTGGCAGTGAAGGCCGCGAGCTCGTAGGGGAGGTCCCGCGGCAGTTCGCTGCGCGCACATCCGACGACGATCAGCGACCCCCCTGGCCGCAGTAGGTCGCTCATCCGGCGCAGTGCTGCCTCCGGCTCCATGTGGTGCAGTGCAGCGATCGAGACCACCGCGTCGAAGGGTTCGTCCTTGAACGGATGGGCGAGGAAGTCAGCCCGGATGTACTCAGCGTCGGACGGATGCCGGCGGGCCGCTGCGATGCTCGCGGCGTCCGTGTCGATGCCCGTGACGCGGCGACCTGGCGCCGACAGATCACGGACAAGCATGCCTTCACCGCAGCCAACGTCGAGGACCCGCTGACATCGCTGAGGCAGCCGTTCCCGTACGAGGGCGTGATAGTGAACGTTGTGATTCCATCGCTGCGGCCCTTCCGTCATGGGTCGGCGTCCCGGGCTCCGAGCGCCGCGCAGCGGCGTGCTCAGCTCGAACCCCTGGTCTGCCAGCGCCAGTTGAGCTCGTTGCCACTCGGTGCCGGGCCGGGCAGCGCGCTCCGGTCGTCCGCCGACAGCCCGTCGAGCTGCAGCTCGAGGTAGCGCCGGCGCAGCTCGGCGGTCCGCACCGGGTCGGGCACCCGGACGGCGGCGCAGCCCTCGAGCAACAGGGTCAGGTCCTCCGCCACGACGTCGCGACGGAGCCGGCCGGACTTGTGGGCCCGGCGGACCAGGGCCGCTGCCAGGCTGTTGGCGCGGTTGGCGGCCTCGCCCATCTCGGGTGTCGGCGTGAACGTTCCCGCCAGGTGAACGGTGAGGGAGTGGACGTCCGCCGCGACGACCCGGCGCAGGAAGTCGGCGAGCGCCGCCCAGCCGTCCTTGAGGGCGGCCGCCGCCTCCGCCTCGGCGATGAATCGGTCGAGCCCGTCGCTGCACAGCTGGCGCAGCAGGTCCTCCTTGGCCGGCCAGCGTCGGTAGAGCGCGCTGATGCCCACTCCCGCGGCCTTGGCGACGGCCGAGACCGGTGCTTTCGGGTCCGCGAGGAAGACGGTGCGTGCGGCTTCGAGGATCGTCCCGTCGTTGCGCGCGGCCTGGCCCCGTCTGCCGGCCAGTGCGGGCTCGGCGTGGGCAGAGCCGAGCACATCCGCGATCGCCAGCGTGACCGTCGGCTCCACGGGGCTGGTGACGGCCGGGCCACCTGGGCGTGCCTTCTTCGTCTCCCTGGACTTCGCCATGACCGAAGCGTAGCACTGGAACGGATCGTTCCGCTCTGCTACAGTAGCGGAACAAAGTATTCCGTTCCGAGTCGAGGGAGACATCATGACCAGCACGAGCAGCCCCGCCACCGCCACGGAGATCCGCCCGTTCACCGTGGCCGTCCCGCAGGCGGACCTCGACGACCTGCGCCACCGCCTCGAGCGGGCGTTGCTGCCCGACGAGCTGCCCGGTGCCGGCGGTGCCTACGGCGTCGGCGTCGACCGGGTCCGCGAGCTCGCCGACCACTGGCTGCACGGCTTCGACTGGCGTGCGTTCGAGGCTCGGCTCAACGGCTACCCGCAGTTCGTCACGGAGATCGACGGGCAGGACATCCACTTCCTGCACGTCAGGTCGGCGCGTGAGGACGCGACACCGCTGATCCTCACCCACGGCTGGCCGGGCTCGGTCGTCGAGTTCCTCGACCTGATCAGCCCGCTGACCGACCCGGCCGACCCCGATCAGCCGGCCTTTCACCTGGTGATCCCGTCGCTGCCGGGCTTCGGCTTCTCCGGCCCCACCCGGGAGGCCGGCTGGAACCGGCACCGCACCGCGCGCGCCTGGGCGGAGCTGATGAGCCGGCTCGGCTACGAGCGCTACGGAGCCGTCGGCAACGACGCCGGTTCGATGATCTCGCCGGAGCTCGGCCGAGTCGACAGCGAGCACGTGGCCGGCGTCCACGTGACCCAGCTGTTCTCGTTCCCGAGCGGGGACCCGGCCGAGTTCGCCAACCTCGACGAGACCGCCCAGGCTGCGCTGGCCCACCTCCAGTGGTTCTACAACAGCATGTTCTCGTTCAACGCGGTGCACAGCCAGCAGCCGCAGACGTTGGCCTTCGCGCTGGCCGACTCCCCGATCGGCCTGCTGGCCTGGAACTCCCAGCTGTTCGGCGAGAGTCTCGACGCCGACTTCGTCGTGGCCAACGTGGCGATCTACTGGCTGACCCGTACGGCGGGATCGGCGATCCGGTTCTACTACGAGGACGCCCAGGTGCCCCCGGTCGCGGTGGAGCCGACGACGACGCCGACCGGGCTGGCCATGTTCGCCGGCGACTTCCAGTCCATCCGTCCGTTCGCCGAGCGGGACCACGCCAACATCGTGAGCTGGCACTCCTACGACCCCGGCCTTCCGGCCGGCGGCCCGCGGGACGCCGCCGGACACTACGCGGCGCACCAGGCGACCGACCTGCTGGTCACGGACCTGCGCGACTTCTTCCGCCAGGTCGGCGGCTGACCATCCGGCGGGTCCCGTACGGGGGCCGGGCAGCAGCGACTGGCACCGTCGCGGACTAGTCAGGTTGCGCAGCTCAGTCCGGCAATTCGCCAGCGCGGTCGGCAGTTCGGCCAGTCCGTGCCATCCGGATTGTGGAGCTCAGACACCGCGAGTTCACTGCTGTCCAGGCCCTCGTACGAACCCCGGGAAGGCTGCCATGACGGTGGAACAGATCCTCACCGACCAGGAGCGTCTGGCCCAGCTCAGCGTCGACCAGCTCCGCGAGCTGGTCGGCCTGGTGGAGCACGATCCGACCCGGGACCCGTTCCCGGTCAAGGGCTGGGACGCCCTCGTCTGGGTGGTGGGCAATGCGACCCAGGCAGCGCAGCACTTCCAGCTCGCCTTCGGGATGACGCTCGTCGCCTACGCGGGACCGGAGACCGGTGTCCGCGACCACCAGTCCTACGTGCTCCAGAGCGGCGCCTGCCGGTTCGTGATCAAGGGAGCCGCCAAGGCGTCCAGCCCGCTGGTCGCTCTCCACGGCGCACACGGCGACGGCGTCTGCGACGTCGCCCTCGAGGTGCCGGACGTGGACCGGTGCATCGATCACGCTCGAGCACAGGGTGCGACGATTCTGGAGCAGCCGCACGACCTCTCGGATGCGCACGGCGTCGTGCGCATCGCGGCGATCGCTGCGTACGGCGACCTGCGGCACACCCTGGTGGACCGGTCCCGCTACACCGGCCCCTATCTGCCGGGGTACGTCGCCCGATCCTCGACCATCGTCAAGCGCGACGGTGAGGCCAGGCGGCTGTTCCAGGCGATCGACCACGTCGTGGGCAACGTCGAGCTCGGCCGCATGGACCAGTGGGTCGAGTTCTACAACAGGGTCATGGGCTTCACCAACATGGCTGAGTTCATCGGCGACGACATCGCCACGGACTACTCGGCGCTCATGTCCAAGGTCGTCGCCAGCGGCAATCACCGGGTGAAGTTCCCGCTGAACGAGCCGGCCGTCGGCAAGCGCAAGTCGCAGATCGACGAGTACCTCGAGTTCTACGGCGGTCCGGGGGTGCAGCACATCGCCCTCGCGACCAACAACATCCTGCGCACCGTCGACGAGCTGTCGACCCGCGGCGTCGAGTTCCTCAAGACGCCGGCGAGCTACTACGAGGACCCGGCGCTGCGGGCGCGTATCGGCAGCGTCCGGGTTACCGTCGAGGAGCTGCAGAAGCGCAACATCCTGGTCGACCGCGACGAGGACGGCTACCTCCTGCAGATCTTCACCAAGCCCTTGGGTGACCGTCCCACGGTGTTTCTCGAGTTCATCGAGCGACATGGCTCGCTGGGCTTCGGCAAAGGCAACTTCAGGGCGCTGTTCGAGGCGATCGAACGTGAGCAGGAGCTCCGGGGAAACATGTGACGTCCTCCCAGTGCCGCCGGCTTCGGAGACGGAGAGATCACGATGGCCTACTACCAGAGGCGGGGCAGCGTTCCGCCGAAGCGTCACACCCAGCACCGTGACGCCGACGGCCGGTTGTACTTCGAGGAGCTGATGGGCGAGGACGGCTTCGTCTCCGACTCGTCGCTGCTCTACCACCGGGAGATCCCTTCCTCCCTCGTCGACGTACGGACGTGGGTCCTGCCCGACCTGCAGACGACACCGAACGAACCGTTGCTGCCGCGGCACCTGCGGCTGCCCGAGCTGTTCAAGGACGGCGACGAGACGACCGACGTCGTCACCGGGCGGCGGTTGGTGCTGGGCAACGACGACGTGCGGATCTCGTACGCGGTGGCGGCGGCGGCCTCACCCCTGTACCGCAACGCGATCGGGGATGAATGCGTCTATGTCGAGCAGGGCGACGCCGTCGTCGAGACCATCTTCGGCGATCTCGAGGCGCGCCAAGGCGACTACGTCGTCATCCCGCGCGCGACCACGCACCGGTGGGTGCCCAGGGGCGGGGCACCCCTGCGGGTCTACTGCATCGAGGCCAACAGCCACATCAGCTGCGCCCGGCGTTACCTGTCCAGGTTCGGCCAGCTGCTCGAGAGCTCCCCGTTCTGTGAGCGCGACCTGCACGGACCGGGAGAGCCGCAGCAGCGCGAGGACGGGGACGTCGAGATCTTCGTCAAGCACCGGGGCAGCGGCCCGTCCGGGATCTCCGGCTCCATCCACGTCATGCCCCATCACCCCTTCGACGTCGTCGGCTGGGACGGCTGTCTGTACCCGTACACCTTCAACGTGGCCGACTTCGAGCCGATCACCGGGCGCGTGCACCAGCCCCCGCCGGCACACCAGGTGTTCGAAGGAACCAACTTCGTGATCTGCAACTTCGTCCCGCGCAAGGTCGACTACCACCCGCTGTCCATCCCGGTGCCCTATTACCACTCCAACGTGGACTCGGACGAGGTCATGTTCTACTGCGACGGCGACTACGAGGCCCGCAAGGGTTCGGGCATCGGCCAGGGATCGATCAGCCTGCATCCCGGCGGCCACGCGCACGGGCCCCAGCCGGGCGCCTACGAGCGGAGCATCGGGGTGGACTACTTCGACGAGCTCGCGGTCATGGTGGACACGTTCCGGCCGCTGCGCCTGGGGGAGGGCGGCCAGGCCAGCGACGACGGCAGGTACGCCTGGAGCTGGTCCGGGCGCGGGCCGCAGTGACGCAGGCGGCCCTGGCACCCGACGTCGGCGACCTGCTCGTCGCCGGGCTCCTCGACGACGCGGCGATCTATCCGCCGAGCGCGCTGCCGTTGCCCGATGCCGTACGGGCCCACCTCGCCCACCGGGCCTCCAGCTACGCCGCCGCGGTGGGCCCCTTCGTCTGCCCTGTCGACGCTGTGGCCGCTGCAGCGGCCGAGGCGGCACCCTCGCGGTTGAAGGTCGCTCTTATCGCTCCTTCGATCGAGAGAGTGGGTGCAGCACTCGCCCTTGGACGGCGCCTCGACAACCTGTCGGTCGCCGGCATCGAGGTGCCGCTCGGGGACGGTGATCCGGCCGACCTCGCCTGGCAGGTCGGTGGCGGCGGCCCCGCGGTGTTCGTCGAGGTGCCGGCCGATCGGGTCACGGATGCTCTGGCCCGGCGGTTCACCGGTACCGGCCTGCGGCTCAAGCTCCGTACGGGAGGTGCGAGCGCATCGGCGTTTCCGGGGCAGGACGTGCTGTCCTCAGCCATCGCGGTGTGCCTGGCGGCAGGCCTGCCGTTCAAGTGCACCGCCGGCCTGCACCGCGCGGTCCGGCATCGGGACCGGCTGACCGGCTACGAGCACCACGGCTTCCTCAACGTCCTGGCCGCGGTAGCCGCCGGCAGCACGGGTGGTGCGGTGGCCGTCAGGCAGGCGATCCGGGAGCGGAACAGCGCACTCGTCGCCGCGCAGATCCGCGCGTTGACAGCCGAGCAGATGGTCGCGGCGCGGGCACTCTTCCGGTCGTTCGGCACCTGCAGCATCGCCGACCCGCTCGCCGATCTCGCGGCGCTGGGCCTGCTGGCGGCCCCTCGGGACACGGCGTGACGGGATGGCTCGATCTCCCCGCCGATCACCCGTTCGGCCTGCACCACCTGCCGTACGGCGTGCTGGCCGCCGACGGGGGAGAACCGCGCGCCGT
>JAWWOM010000201.1:0-6786 GCA_033851655.1 Frankiales bacterium | reverse complement strand
CGCTCGGTCATCGGCTACCTGCACACCGGCATCGAGAAGAGCGCCGAGTACCGCACCTGGACCCAGGCGGTCACGTTCCTGACCCGGGCCGACTACCTCTCGCCGCTGTTCAACGAGGCCGCCTACTGCCTCACCGTCGAGAAGCTGCTCGACATCACCGACGAGGTCCCCGTACGGGCCCAGCAGGTCCGGGTCCTGGTGATGGAGCTGCAGCGGATCGCCTCGCACCTGACCTGGCTCGCCACCGGCAGCCTCGAGCTCGGCGCCAGCACCGGCATGTTGTTCGGTCTCCGCGAGCGCGAGCAGATCCTCGACATGCTCGAGATGATCACCGGGCTGCGGATGAACCACGCCTACATCCGTCCGGGCGGCGTCGTCCAGGACCTGCCTCCGGGCGCGGTCGACAAGATCCGCGAGTTCCTCCCGTACATGCTCAAGAAGATCTCCGAGTACGACACCCTGCTGACCGGCCAGCCGATCTGGATCAACCGGCTGCGCGACGTGGGCTACCTCTCCGCCGAAGGTGCCGTCGCGCTCGGCGTCACCGGTCCCTGCCTGCGTGCCTCCGGCCTGCCGTGGGACCTGCGCAAGCAGCTGCCGTACCTCGGGTACGAGACCTACGACTTCGACGTGGTGACCCAGCCCGGAGGCGACTGCTTCGCCCGCTACCTGGTCCGCCTCGACGAGATGCGCCAGTCGCTGCGGATCGTCGAGCAGGTGCTCGACCGGCTCGAGCCCGGCCCGGTGATGATCGGCGACAAGAAGATCGCGTGGCCGGCCCAGCTCGCGCTCGGCGCCGACGGCCTCGGCAACTCCCTCGACCACATCCGCCAGATCATGGGGACGTCGATGGAGTCCCTGATCCACCACTTCAAGCTGGTCACCGAGGGCTTCCGGGTGCCGGCCGGCCAGGCCTACGCGGCGGTCGAGTCACCCCGCGGCGAGCTCGGCGTCCACGCGGTTTCCGACGGCGGCACCCGACCGTTCCGCGTACACCTGCGCGACCCGTCGTTCGTCAACCTGCAGGCCATCCCGGCCACCTGCGAGGGTGGCCAGATCGCCGACGTCATCGCCTCGGTTGCGAGTTTGGACCCCGTAATGGGCGGAGTGGACAGATAGTGCCGATCAACGACACGACCCGTGACCTCGTACGGGAGATCATCGCGCGCTACCCGCAGCCGCGGTCGGCGCTGCTGCCGATGCTGCACCTGCTGCAGGCCGAGGAGGGCTACGTCAGCCCGGCCGGGGTGGCGCTGTGCGCCGAGGAGCTCGGGCTGACCAAGGCCGAGGTCGGCGCGGTCGCGACGTTCTACACCATGTACAAGCGGCGGCCGATCGGCGACTACTCCGTCGGCGTCTGCACCAACACCCTGTGCGCGGTCATGGGCGGCGACGCGATCTTCGCCGACCTCAAGGAGCATCTCGGCATCGGCAACGACGAGACCACCGAGGACGGCAAGGTGCACCTCGAGCACATCGAGTGCAACGCCGCGTGCGACTACGCACCGGTGGTGATGGTCAACTGGGAGTTCTACGACAACCAGACCCCGCAGTCGGCCCGCGACCTGGTCGACGCGCTGCGCACCGCTGCACCCGAGGAGCTGCCCCAGCCGACCCGCGGTGGCCGGCTGTGCACCTGGCGCGAGGCTGAGCGGGTGCTCGCGGGCTTCCCGGACGGCCGCGCCAACGACGGCGTCTCGGCTGGACCGGCGTCGCTGGTCGGCCTCGAGCTGGCCCACTCCCGCGGCGACAAGGCTCCGAGCAGCACTGCGGTTCCGCCGCCGGCCGGCGCAGGAGAGGCGTCCTGATGACGGTCACCATGACCCCCGTACTCTCCGAGTTCTGGGACCGGCCGCGGTCCTGGACGATGGAGAGCTACCAGAGCACCGGCGGCTACTCGGGGCTGCGGGCGGCACTCGCGATGACGCCGGACGCGGTGATCTCCCAGGTCAAGGACTCCGGCCTGCGCGGCCGCGGTGGCGCCGGCTTCCCCACCGGCATGAAGTGGGGCTTCATCCCGCAAGGTGACGGCAAGCCGCACTACCTCGTGGTCAACGCCGACGAGAGCGAGCCGGGCACCTGCAAGGACATGCCGCTGCTGATGGCGAGCCCGCACACCCTGGTCGAGGGCGTCATCATCTCGTCGTACGCGATCCGGGCCTCCCACGCGTTCATCTACGTCCGAGGCGAGGTCCTGCACATCGTGCGGCGCCTCCAGCAGGCGGTGCAGGAGGCCTACGCCGCCGGCTTCCTCGGTGTCGACATCCTGGAGTCCGGCTACAGCCTCGAGCTGACCGTCCACGCCGGCGCCGGTGCCTACATCTGCGGCGAGGAGACGGCCCTGCTGGACTCGCTCGAGGGCTACCGCGGACAGCCCCGGCTGCGCCCGCCGTTCCCGGCCATCGCCGGCCTGTACGCGAGCCCGACGGTCATCAACAACGTCGAGACGATCGCCAGCGTGCCGTCGATCATGACCAGGGGCGCTGCCTGGTTCTCCTCGATGGGCACCGAGAAGTCCAAGGGCTTCGTCCTCTACTCGCTGTCCGGCCACGTCACCAGGCCCGGCCAGTACGAGGCTCCACTCGGCATCACCCTGCGCGAGCTGCTCGACCTGGCCGGCGGCATCCGCGAGGGTCACGAGCTCAAGTTCTGGACCCCCGGCGGCTCCTCGACGCCGATCCTCACCGCAGAGCACCTGGACGTGCCGCTGGACTTCGAGTCGGTCGGCGCGGCCGGCTCGATGCTCGGCACCCGCGCACTGCAGCTCTTCGACGAGACCACCTGCATCGTCCGCGCGGTGCTGCGCTGGACCGAGTTCTACGCGCACGAGTCGTGCGGCAAGTGCACCCCGTGCCGCGAGGGCACGTACTGGATGGTCCAGATCCTGCGCCGGCTCGAGCAGGGCAACGGCACCGAGGCCGACCTGGAGACCCTGCTCGACACCTGTGACAACATCCTGGGCCGGTCGTTCTGCGCCCTGGGCGACGGCGCGACCAGCCCGATCACGTCCTCGATCCAATTCTTCCGCGACGAGTTCATCGGCCACCAGACCTCCGGCGGCTGCCCGCTCGACCCGATGCAAGCCACCCTCTTCGCCGGAGCGCTCGCCCAGTGACGACACCGACAGTGAATGCGAACAACTCCAGCGGCGCCGGTCCGGTCGCAGCTCCCGATCAGGTCAGCCTGACCATCGACGGGTTCCAGATCAGCGTGCCCAAGGGCACCCTGATCATCCGGGCGGCGGAGCTGATCGGCATCCAGATCCCGCGGTTCTGCGACCACCCGCTGCTCGACCCGGTCGGCGCCTGCCGTCAGTGCATCGTCGACGTCGAGGGCCAGCGCAAGCCGTTGACGGCGTGCACGACGACGGTCACCGACGGCATGATCGTGCACACCCAGCTCAGCAGCCCGGTCGCCGAGAAGGCCCAGCGCGGCACGATGGAGCTGCTGCTGATCAACCACCCGCTGGACTGCCCGGTGTGCGACAAGGGTGGCGAGTGCCCGCTGCAGAACCAGGCGATGAGCAACGGCCAGGCGGAGTCGCGGTTCCACGACGTCAAGCGCACCTTCCCCAAGCCGATCAAGGTCTCCGAGCAGGTGCTGCTCGACCGTGAGCGCTGCATCCTGTGCACCCGGTGCACCCGGTTCTCCCAGCAGATCGCCGGCGACCCGTTCATCGAGATGCTCGAGCGCGGCGCACAGCAGCAGGTGGGCACGGTCGACGGCGAGCCGTTCAACTCCTACTTCTCCGGCAACACGATCCAGATCTGCCCGGTCGGCGCCTTGACCGGCGCTGCCTACCGGTTCCGGGCCCGCCCGTTCGACCTGGTCTCGACCCCGAGCGTCTGCGAGCACTGCTCGTCCGGCTGCTCGCAGCGCACCGACTGGCGGCGCGGCAAGGTGACCCGGCGGTTGGCGGGCGACGAGCCGCAGGTCAACCAGGAGTGGAACTGCGACAAGGGCCGCTGGGCCTTCAAGTACGCGACCCAGGGCGACCGGATCACCCAGCCGCTCGTACGGGGCGAGGACGGAGAGCTGCGTCCCGCCAGCTGGCCCGAGGCGCTGGACGTGGCTGCCCGTGGTCTGGCCGCTGCCCGTGACGGCGAGGGTGTCGGCGTGCTGCCCGGCGGCCGGCTCACCGTCGAGGACGCTTACGCGTACGCCAAGTTCGCCCGCGTCGTGCTCGGGACCAACGACATCGACATGCGCGCACGTGAGCACAGCGCCGAGGAGCTCGCGTTCCTCGGCTCCTCCGTCGCCGGCCGGCCGATGTCGGTGACCTACGCCGACATCGACACCGCCTCCTCGGTCCTGCTCGTCGGCTTCGAGGCGGAGGAGGAGTCCCCGATCGTCTTCCTCCGGCTGCGCAAGACCGCGCGCACCCGCAAGATCCCGGTCTTCTCCATCGCCCCCTACACCACGGACACCGTGCGCAAGGGTTACGCCACCCTGCTCCGCGCGGTGCCCGGCACCGAGGGCCAGCTGCTGTCCGCCCTCACCGACCGCAGCGGGCTGGACGGCTGGGGCACAGCCGGCACCGCGGCCGCCGACGCCCTCGTCGCCGGCGGTGCCGTGATCCTGGTCGGCGAGCGCATGGCCACCGCGCCCGGTGCGCTGTCCGCCGTGGCCCGGCTCGCCGCGGCGACGGGAGCCAAGCTGGCCTGGATCCCGCGCAGGGCAGGCGAGCGCGGTGCTGTCGAGGCCGGGGCGCTGCCCTCGCTGCTGCCGGGCGGTCGCCCGGTCGGCGACGGCGCTCCGCTCGCCGCCTACTGGGGCGTTGCCCCGCTGCCGGCGAAGCCCGGCCGCGACTCCTCGGCGATGCTCGCCGCGGCGGCCTCCGGTGGCCTCGGCGCGCTCCTGGTCGGCGGCGTCGACCCGGCCGACCTGCCCGATCCCGGGCTGGCGCTGGACGCCTTCGACAACGTGCCGTTCCTGGTCAGCCTCGAGCTGCGCGAGTCCGCCGTGACCGCGCGCGCCGATGTCGTCTTCCCGGTCGCGCCCGCGGTCGAGAAGTCCGGGACGTTCCTCGACTGGGAGGGTCGCCCGCGGCCGTTCCCGGAGACGCTCAACGGCACCGGCTCGCTGGCTGACCACCGGGTCCTCGACCGGCTGGCCGACGAGCTCGACGCGTCCCTCGGTCTGTTCGACGTGAACGCGCTGTGGGCCGAGCTCGAGGCGCTGCCGCTGTGGGAGGGTTCCCGGCAGCCGCCGGTCGTCGCTGCCACGGCCAGGCGGGGCAAGCTCAAGAGCGGAGAGGCGATCCTGGCCTCCTGGCGGATGCTGCTGGACGAGGGCACGCTGCAGGATGGCGAGCCGTTCCTGGCCGCCACCGCGCGGCGCCCGGTCGCCCGGCTGTCCGCGGTGACGGCAGCGGAGATCGGTGTCGCCGAGGGCGACCTGCTCTCGGTCGGCACCGACCGTGGCACGATCACCCTGCCGCTCATGCTGGCCGACCTGCCCGACAACGTGGTCTGGCTGCCGGCCAACTCCGCCGGCAGCTCGATCCACCGCGACCTCGGGGTCGGCGCAGGCGCGGTGGTGCGGGTCGGCGTCGGTCAGGCGCCGGCGGCGATCATCCCGGCCCCGGTCCCGTCGCAGGAGGGCACCTCATGACGCTGCTCGCCGCTGCGACACTCCCTACCGCGGCCGCCAACAACATCACGCCGTACTTCCCGCTGGCCGCCTTCGGTCACGACGTGTGGTGGCTGATCCTGCTCAAGACGGTGGTCATCTTCGCCTTCCTGGTCGTCTCGACCCTGTTCATGATCTGGGCCGAGCGACGGGTGGTCGCGCGCATGCAGCAGCGGTCCGGTCCCAACCGGGTCGGCCCGTACGGCCTCGGCCAGGGTCTCGCCGACGGCATCAAGCTGGCGCTCAAGGAAGACATCATCCCGGCGCTTGCGGACAAGCCGGTCTACCTGCTCGCCCCGGTGATCTCGGCGATCCCCGCCTTCATGGCCTTCGCGGTCATTCCGGTGGGCGGCCGGGTCTCGATCTTCGGTCACATCACCGCCCTGCAGATCACCGACCTCCCGGTCGCGGTGCTGTGGATCCTCGCCTGCTCCTCGTTCGGCGTCTACGGCCTGCTGCTCGCCGGCTGGTCGAGCGGCTCGACCTACCCGCTGCTCGGCGGCCTGCGCTCGGCCGCCCAGGTGATCTCGTACGAGGTCGCGATGGGGCTGGCCCTGGTGCCGGTCTTCCTGCAGGCAGGCACGCTGTCGACGTCGGAGATCGTCGAGTCCCAGCACCATGCCCTCTGGTACGCGCTGGCGCTGCCGCCGTCGTTCGTCATCTACCTGATCTCGATGGTCGGCGAGACCAACCGCGCGCCGTTCGACCTGCCGGAGGCGGAGGGCGAGCTGGTCGGCGGCTTCCACACCGAGTACTCCTCGCTGAAGTTCGCCATGTTCTTCCTCGCCGAGTACATCAACATGACCACGGTCTCCGCGCTGGCCACCACGCTGTTCCTCGGCGGCTGGCGGCCGTTCCCGATCCCGGGGATCAGCCACCTGGTCGGCTGGTGGGGCCTGCTCTGGTTCTCCGTCAAGCTGTTCACGCTGCTGTTCTGCTTCATCTGGCTGCGCGGCACGCTGCCCCGGATGCGCTACGACCAGTTCATGCGGCTGGGCTGGAAGGTCCTCGTACCGATCAGCCTGGTGTGGGTGCTGATGGTGGCCGCGATCAAGACCGCTCGTGCCCAGCTCACGACCAGGCAGGAGTGGATCACGATCGCCGCGATCGGCGTCGTCGGGATCATCGGCAGCGGCTTCTGGCCGGCCAAGGTCC
>JAWWOM010000200.1:0-9800 GCA_033851655.1 Frankiales bacterium | reverse complement strand
TTGATGACGAACGCCACGCGGCCGACGGGTACGGATCCCAGGAGCAGCAGGCACTCCGGCGTGGTCAGCCGTGACACCACCTT
Organism: Frankiales bacterium; assembly: GCA_033851655.1. Classification (GTDB taxonomy): domain Bacteria; phylum Actinomycetota; class Actinomycetes; order JAWWOL01; family JAWWOL01; genus JAWWOL01. Next base: position 9,717 of record JAWWOM010000200.1, on the reverse strand, counting down.
CGGCGACGTCGGCCCTGCCGCCCGGCTGTCGTGGCGTGAGAAGTGCAACGCCGGCTCGAGCACCGGATCCCCGTACAGGTGCTCCGGCGTCGTGTGCAGCGCCTCGGCCAGCCGGCGCATCACGCCCATCGACGGCTGCCCACGCCGGCTCTCGACGTAGTCCAGGTAGCTCGTCGACATGCCGGCCCTCGCCGCAAGCAGGTCGAGGGAAAGTCCCAGTGAGGTCCGCCGGGCCGTGACCCGGGCGCCGATGGTGTGCACGCTCTGCTCGAGGGAGAGTGCCGTGTTGCGCATGATGGTCTCCTCAACTGCGGTGTGGGGCGGTCGGCAGAAACCCCGCCGGATCGACAGATCCGACGGGGTTTCTGTGCTGCGGATCGGTCAGACGGCGACGGTGCTGCGGTCTGTGCCCTTGACGATCACGTCCGGACTCACCTTGCGGGAGTGGACGAAGCCCAGGCCCGACAGGAGCAGCATCAGGCCGGCGCCGGAGAAGGCGACGATCGACGCGATCAGTGCGAGCTGGCCCATGGTGTCGAAGGCGTAGGCGTTGAGCAGCATGCCGCGCAGGGTCTCACCCTTGAACGCTGTGGCTACCTGAGCGGCCAGCTTGGTGTCGGTCGGTGCCTTCTGGGCGGCCGCGCTGAGCTGGGAGTAAGTCTGGCCACCGGTGGACTCCTTGAGGTGGACGGCGATGTAGTGGTCCGCGAAGGCCTTGGCCTGCGCACCGGTCGTCAGCTGCTGACCGGCGTACTTGTTCAGGAACGGCCCGATCTCCGGGCTGGCCAGGCCGGGGGAACCCTTGGCCGGGAAGAAGATCTGCTGCGCGGCGAGCTGCGAGTGCACCTCGTTGGCGGTGAAGTTGTGGCCCCAGGCCAGCAGGCTGCCGGCGATCAGCAGGACGGCGGCGACCACGAGGCCGGCCGTGGTCAACAGGGCATCAAGAGTCTTGCGGCGCATGACTGCTCCTCGTTTCGGTCGGCGCGGGGGCCGATGTCGTTCCTTCCCGTTCGGGAAGGGCACTGCAACCAGACTCGTGGAACGGAGGTCCGCGGCGCAGGGCCGAAGGTCCTGTACTGCCGCGACTTTCGCCACCGGCTCAGCCTCGTGGCGCGAGGGACCAGTCGCGGATCTCCGGCAGGTCCTCGAGATTGGCACGCACATAGGCGTCGTGCTCGACCAGCTTGCCCTCGCACCAGGCCTTCAGGTCACTCGCCCCTGGTGGGGTGCGGCGGGCGTTGTTCAGGGCGTCGATGACCAGGTGGTAGCGGGAAGCCTTGTTCCGTACGGTCATGTCGAAGGGCGTGGTCGTCGTGCCCTGCTCGATGAAGCCCCGTACGTGGAACCGGTCAGCGCTCGGCCGTCCGTGCACCAGCTGGTGGACCGCACCCGGGAAGCCGTGGAACGCGAAGACGACGTCGGTGCTGTCGGTGAACAGCTCGCGGAACAGCGTCTCGTCCATGCCGTGCGGGTGGTCCCGGCGCCGGATCAACGACATCAGGTCAACGACGTTGACTACGCGAACCCGGAGCTGGGGCAGCCTCTCGGTCAGGATCTGCGCTGCTGCAACGGTTTCCATCGTGACCACGTCACCGGCGCAGGCCAGGACGACGTCCGGGTCGCGGTCACCGGCGTCGTTGCCGGCCCACTCCCACACGCCGGCGCCGGCGGCGCAGTGCTTCTGGGCTTCGTCGATCGACAGGTACTGCAGCTGTGGCTGCTTGTCGATGACGATCAGGTTCACGTAGGACCGGGAACGCAGGCAGTGGTCGGCGACGCTGAGCAGGCTGTTGGCGTCCGGCGGGAGATAGACCCTGGCCACGGAGCCGCGCTGGGTGAGCACTGTCGTGATCAGCCCCGGACCCTGATGGCTGAAGCCGTTGTGGTCGTTGCGCCACGCGGTCGAGGTCAGCAGGATGTTCAAGCTCGGCACCTTCGCCCGCCAGGGCAGGTGTTCTGCCTCCTCCAGCCACTTGGCATGCTGCACGGTCTGCGAAGCGCTCACCATGGCGAAGGCCTCGTACGTCGCGAACATGCCGTGCCGGCCGGTCAGGGTGTAGCCCTCGAGCCAGCCATGGCAGTTGTGCTCGGACAGCACTTCCATCACCCGGCCGCTGCGGGACAGGTGGTCGTCTCCCGGCCGGACCTCTTCCATCCAGGCGCGGTCGGAGACCTCGAAGACGGCCCCCAGCCGGTTGCTGTTGGTCTCGTCCGGGCAGAAGAGCCGGAACGTCTGCGGGTTGTCGCGATAGACCTCGCGCAGCATTTCGCCGAGCCGGCGGGTGGACTCCAGCTTCTGCACGCCCGGGCTGGTGACGTCGACCGCGAAGTCACGGTAGTCCGGCAGTACGAGGTCCTGGGTCAGCAAGCCACCGTTGGCGTGCGGGGTTGCGCTCATCCGCAGGTCACCGCTCGGACACGCCGCGCGGACCAGCGCCGTGGGCCTTCCGGTCTCGTCGAAGAGCTCCTCCGGCCCGTACGAGCAGAGCCACGTCTTCAGTAGTGCCAGGTGATCCGGGTTGTCCTTGACGCCCGACAGGGGGACCTGGTGGGCGCGGTGGGTGCCCTGCATCTGTACGCCGTCGACGACGTCTGGCCCGGTCCAGCCCTTGGGCGTGCGCAGGATGATCAGCGGCCAGCGCGGCCGGGTGCCGTCCCACTCACCGCTGCGGGCGGCCAGCTGGATCGCCCGGATCTCGCCCCAGGCCTGGGCAAGTACGGCTGCGAACCGGTCGTGCATCCCCGGCAGGTCGTCGCCGCCGACCTCGAGCACGTGGTAGCCGTGGCCGTGGAGCAGTGCCCGTACCTCTGCCGGGTCCTTGCGGGCCAGCACCGAAGGGCCGGAGATCTTGGCCCCGTTGAGGTGCAGCACCGGAAGCACGGCGCCGTCGCGTTCCGGGTTGAGGAAGCTGACGCCCTTCCAGGCACCCTCCAACGGGCCGGTCTCAGCCTCGCCGTCACCCACCACCGCGACCGCCAGCAGCTCCGGGTTGTCCATCACGGCGCCGAAAGCATGGACCAGTACGTAGCCCAGCTCGCCGCCTTCGTGGATCGAGCCGGGCGTCGTGACCGACACGTGCGACGGAATGCCGCCGGGTGAGGAGAACTGGCGGAACAGCCGACGCATCCCCTGCGCATCCTGGCTGATGTGCGGATAGATCTCCGAGTAGCTGCCCTCGAGCCAGCTGGCCGCGACCAAGGCGGGGCCACCGTGGCCAGGTCCGGTAAGGAACACCGACTCCTGCCCGGTGAGCCGGATCAGCCGGGAGATGTGCGCGTACAGGAAGGACAGGCCGGGGCTGGTGCCCCAGTGGCCCAGCAGCCTCGGCTTGATGTCGGTGCCGCTGAGCTCCCTGCGCAGCAGCGGATTGTCGCCGAGGTAGATCTGGCCGACGGTCAGGTAGTTCGCCGCGCGCCACCAGGCGTGCAGGCTGGCCCGGTCGTCGGCACTGAGCTCCTCGAGCTGGGCCACGACAGACCCGAGGTCCGGCTCCGGGCCCGCTTCCGTCAGGGTGATGGTCTGCATGGACTGCTCCTCGCTACGTCGGGGGGGCTACTGGTGGACGAGAACGTCGGCCACCGGCCGGCGGCCGGTGACCTGCTCGGCGTGGGAGAACCCGACCCGGAGCAGCATCTGCGGGTGGCCGTTCTCCAGGCCGACAATGCGGGACAGCAGGGCGCGCGGTCCCTCATGGTCCAGCGCCTGGGTCAGCGGCGAGGCGCCGAGGCCGGAGGCCGTAGCGGTCAGCCACAGCCGTTGCATCGCCATGCCGGCCCGCAGCCAGTCGACGTGGTGGTCGCCGTCGGTCCCGATCACGACGAGCAGCGGCCGCTCGACGAGCGGCGGCTCCTCCGTGGGTTCGGTCGCCCTCGGGTGGGTGGGGTCGGGGCCGAGTCCGCGGAAGTCCCGCAGGCGGACGGAGGAGGCGCGACCGGCCGGTCCCTCGACCGGGAGGCCCCGTACGGGGATCCCGTCGGGAGCCGGCTCGCCGTCCGGCCTCATCCAGGCCAGCAGCTCTGCCTGGTAGCGCTGGTCGGAGGTCTCGGCCGCCTCGGCCCGCTCGGTCAGCACCGCCAGCTCGACGATGTCCTCCGGCCGCTCGACCACGGTCATCCAGGCGCCCTCGTGCTCGACGGCGGCACGCAGCCGGTCGACCAGCGCGGCGGGTACCGGCGTGTCCTCGAACGGCGACCGTACGGTGTGCCGGGCGGGAACCGCCGCGGCCAGCGCCCGGTCCTCCGGGAGCGGGGTGATCGAGCCGCCGAGCGTCAGCACCGCTGCCAGCTCCGGCCGCCGACGTTGCGCGCCGAGGGCAAGGTTGCACACCCGGCCCGCCGCGCGGGCGGTCACCAGGGCGTTGAACGCGGCGGCTCCGCACGCCAGGTGCTGGCCGCGCCCGAGCGGATCGATCGCCGGCGTGGTCCGGTCGGCGTCCATGAGCACCTCGAGCAGCTCGCCGTGGACGACGAACTGCCAGGGCTGGCTGTTGTGGATGCTGGGGGCCAGGTTGGCCGCCTCGACCATCGATGTGACGACGTCAGTCATCTGATTTTCTCCTCGCAGAGTGCGTACCGGCCCGGCTGTCGCGGCCTGCCCTCCAGCCTCGGCGGCCCGGGCGGTCGGCGGCAGGGACCAAAGTCCGTCAGGCGGCCGCGGAAGGTCATCGGCTGCGCTGCCGGATCGGGCCAGGCGGGGGAGGATGGGGCCATGAGCGATGAGAGACCGGTCCACCCCGCCACGTCGCTCCTGCCCAGGCTGGAGCTCGACGACCTGCTGGCCGAGCTGCAGAACCGGCTGCAGGGGGTGCTGTCGGCGCGGGACCGACTGCGCCAGCTGCTCCAGGCGGTGCTGGTCATCGGCGGCGAGCTGGACCTGCAGACGGTCCTCCGCCGGATCGTCGAGGCCGCGACCACCCTCGTCGATGCGGAGTACGGGGCACTCGGGGTGATCGCGCCGGACGGCGACGGACTCAGCCAGTTCATCACGGTCGGCATCGACGAGGTGGCCATCCAGGCCATCGGCCCCTTTCCGACCGGGCACGGGATCCTCGGTGAGGTGATCCGCGCGCCCGTACCCATGCGGCTCGACGACCTGACCCGGCACAGCGGATCGGCCGGATTCCCGGCGCACCATCCGCCCATGCACACGTTCCTGGGGGTGCCGGTACGGGTCCGGTCGACGGTCTTCGGCAACCTCTACCTCACCGAGAAGCGCGGCGGGCTGCCGTTCGACGACGAGGACGAGGCCATCGTCCTGGCCCTCGCCGGCGCTGCCGGTCTGGCCATCGCCAATGCCCGGCTCTACGACGAGACCCGGCGCCGCGAGCGCTGGCTCGAGGCCACGGGCAACGTGGCCGCAGCCTTGCTCGGCGGCACCGACATCGAGGACGTACTCACGCTGGTGGCGGACGGCGCCCGGGACGTGCTGGGCGCGGACTTCGCCGTCCTGGCGCTGCCGGGAACGGACGGCGGCCTGGTGGCCGAGGCGATCAGTGGCGAGGACGCTCCTCCCCTTACCGGCGACGCGCTGGGCAGCACCCGGATCGCCGAGGCCTTCGAAGCCGGGATCGCGCGCGAGCTGCCAAACCTCGAGCTGTCCGGGTGCACCTATGGTTCGGGCCTGATGGCACCGCTCGCCACCAAGGGCAACGCGCGCGGAGTGCTGATGGTCGGTCGCATCGGAGCCGGCAGCTTCGGCGACACCAGCCTGGCCACCCTCACCGCTTTCGCCACCCAGGCGGCGGTCGTGCTCGAGGTCGCCGAGCGCCGTCGGGACGTCGAACGCCTGGGCATCCTCGAGGACAGGGACCGGATCGCGCGCGACCTGCACGACCTGGTCATCCAGCGGCTCTTCGCGACCGGCATGCAGCTCGAGAGCGCCCTTCGGCTGATCCCGACCAGCCCCGAGCTGGCCCAGGCACGGGTGCACCGCGCGGTCGACGATCTCGACCTGACCATCAAGGAGATCCGGTCGACGATCTACGCGCTGCAGTCACCGGTCGGCCCGTTGGCCACGCTCCGCGGCCGCATCCTCGAGGTGGTCGACGCCGCAGCCGAGCAGCTGGGGCACGCACCGGCCCTGCGGCTGGGCGGCCTCATTGACACCAACGTCCCTGCTGACATCGGTGACGAGGTGGTCGCTGTGCTGCGCGAGGCACTGTCCAACGTCGTACGGCATGCCGGCGCGCACAAGGTCGAGGTCGACGTCCACGTCCGGGACGCGCCGGGGAGCGCTGCTGACAGCCTGGTGATCACGGTACGGGACAACGGCCGCGGCCTGGCCGAGGACGGCCGTCGCAGCGGGCTGGCCAACCTCGCCGAGCGGGCCGATCTGCTAGGCGGCACCTTCTCCGCCGTCGGGTCGGCCGGTGCCGGCACCGAGCTCAGCTGGCGGGTGCCGCTGCCGGACTGAGCCGGCCCCCCCTTGCGGTGACATTGTGATGGCTTGACCATCGTCCTGTCGCCGTGAGCGCCCCTGTCCGGGGCGGTCCAGTGCTTATGCCACGCGGGTGCGTGGCCGGCTGGTTCCTAGTGCAAGGTTAAGGCCCTAGCAGGGGCGCTCGCTGCCGTGCGGCCTGGATCGGCAGCGGAGGGTGACCGCATACAGGACCCACGCCTCCGGCGACGCCCCGATAGCGGATCGGCAACTGAGGTGGCCCTGACGGATCGGGCGGCTCCAGACGCCTGCCGCAGGGGCCCTGTTCCCGCCTTCCGGCTGCAGCTGGTGGTCCCCGAGCTATCGCTTGGTCCTTCTGCGAGCCGATGAGCCCCGGAAAGCCGTGAGGCGACGACGGGAACGCAGGAAGGCTCCGGCCCGGTCGAGTCGGGCGGTTGCCGCAGTTGGCCCCTTGCGCTTGGCCACGCCCCGGGCGGCGAACTGCAGCCCGCGGCCCAGTAGCGGAGCGGCGATCGCCAGGGTTATCCAACGACGCAGGCGCGTAGAGAAGAAGATCATGGCCCGGGCCTACCCGCTCGCAGCCCAGTCAACATCGTGACGCCGACGGTATGTGGCAAAAGGGCTAGGTCGTGGTCCGGTTGGGTGGTCACCGGCGACGACCCGAAGCGGGTCCACTGACCGCCCCGGTCACCGATCGTTGGTGCGACGGGGACGACCTTCGACTTGGTCGGCGGTCCGACTCGCTCGCGGGGCCGACGACGTTCGGCTGCAGGGCATCACCGACCTAATGGGTCTGCATCGGGAGGGCGTGAGTCATTCTGGTGTCCGAGCCGCCGCCCCGGTGAGCACTGTTGCGACCTGACCTGGTTCCTGAGGTCTAGTGCTAGATCGTGCCCCGGGCGGTTGGTGAGGGGTCCCGAGGGCTGGTGGGATGTCGTGCCGTTCGAGCACTGATCCATAGGTCGCTCCTGGTCTCGTCGAGGCTCACCGTTGTTGTCGACCGGGAGGAGACAGACCGAATGTTGTTCGTGGGTGATGACTGGGCCGAGGACCACCACGATGTCGAGATCGTGCAGGAGGCAGGCACAGTGCTGGCCCGTCGGCGGCTACCGGAGGGGGTCGCCGGCGTCGAGGGGCTGCATGCGTTGATCGCTGATCATCTCGGCGATGACGACGGGCCAGGCGATGTGGTGGTCGGGATCGAAACCGATCGTGGGCCGTGGGTGCAGGCGCTGATCGCCGCCGGATACCAGGTGTTCGCGATCAACCCGTTGCAGGCCGCCCGTTACCGGGAACGCCACGGCGTGTCCGGGGCGAAGAGCGACCCCGGCGACGCGCACGTGCTCGCCGAGCTGGTCCGTCTGGACCGTGACCATCACCGCCCGGTGGCCGGGGACGCGGTCGCCGAGCACGTCAAGGTGCTGGCCCGCACCCACCAGGGGTTGGTCTGGTCCCGGCAGCGGCAGACCAACACGTTGCGTTCGATGCTCCGCGAGTTCTACCTGGCCGCGCTGGTCGCGTTCGGCGACGACCTCGCCGGCCGTGACGCGTTGGCCGTCCTCGCGGTCGCCCCGGCCCCGGCGGCGGGCCGGGCGCTGACCCAGGCGAAGGTCGAGAAGACGCTGCGGGCGGCTGGCCGGCAACGCAACCTGGCCGCCACGGCCGCGGCGATCCTTGCCGTGTTGCGCACCGACCAGCTCCCCCCCGCCCCGGGGTGGTCGATGCCTACGCCGCCAGCGCTCGCGCCCTGGTCGCGGTGATCACCGCGCTGGTCGCCCAGACCCAGGTGCTCCAAGCCGAGGTGGAGGCGGGTTTTGGCCGGCACCCGGACGTTAAGATCTACCGCGACCAACCCGGCCTCGGTGCGATCCTCGGCGCCCGGGTGCTGGCCGTGGCCCGCCACGTCCGCAACCGCCGCCTCGCCGATGCCCTCTACCAGCAGGCGCTCAGCGCGCTAAACAACTCACCGGGCGCCAGGGCCTACTACGACGCCCAGCGGGCCCGCAAAGTCGGCCACCACCAAGCTCTCCGCGCCCTGAGCAACCGCCTTGTCGGGATCCTGCACGGCTGCCTCCGCCACCACACGCCCTACGACGAGACTCGCCTGGGCACACCAACACCAAGATCAACAAGCCGCTGCTTGACCCTGACGACCGTGGGATGTCTAGCACCCATGCACGCGAGCTAGCCCACAGTGACGACAGTGGACGTGGGCGGCGTTTCGAACCTGGCGTCACCATGGGCGCCCACCTTGACCGTCAGCTGCCCTGCCGGCAACTCGTTCAAGGAGAACCCGAGAAGCAGCTCCTCGCCTTGGGGCAGGGCACCGCCTCCTGGCCCTGGGTTGCACTCGCCCAGGCTGGTCGTGATCCACAGCTCGTGGCCGTCGAGCAGCCGGGCATCAATTCTCCTCACATGAGCGCACACCGTGGTAGCGGGGCTGAAGGCCACCAGGAGCTGCCCCACCGGGGCTGCGACCCCGCCAAAGCAGCAGCCACTGCTCACATTCGCCTCAGCCAACCTGGTCACGAGGAGATCCAGGTCGGTCGACGCCACCAGCCCCGCCTCGCCCGAGGCGACGTACGCCTTGGCCACCGTCGTGAATGTCAAGGCGCGACCAGCCGGGGCGGACCGCGTGGTCAGGCCAGCAAAGGCAGCGAAGGCAGCGACGAGGGTGGCACTCACCCCAATTGCTATCCATCGCGTTCGTGGCCTGAGCACGCCTGCCCCTCGGTTTCGCGTCTAGTTCCTCACTCGGACGCGCACCGGCTCCACGTGGTTCCACACCGACCTCATGACCTCAACGACGTCGACAACGACGCGCCCACCGGCCACGCAAGTGCTACCACTCGCTGCGCAGGAGGCCAGCCCCGTATACCGATCCTCGATTGGCACGAGGCGGGCGGCGAGACCAGTGGACCGGCGACTGCGCCTACACCCGTTCGGGTGATCCTCGGTGGTGACACAAGCCCGTACGCTTGCCAAGCCCGCGTACCGGGCGCCGCCCACCAATACCAGGAGTGACCGAGTGCTGCCCCACGCCCGCCGCGTTTCCCGTCTGCTGCTCTCTGCCCCGCTCGTCGTCGCCGCTCTTGTGCCGGCGACTGCTGCTCAGGCCGCGGCGCCGGCAGCGCACCTGATCTCCCTCGCGCAAGCACGGGAGGCGCTTCCGGCACCCGCCGTGATGCCGGGCCACCCGGAGACGGTGGTCACCACTACGGCCATCGGTGTCAACGCGCCTGTGTGCATCGGGCCGACCGCGAAGCCGCTTCGACTGAAGAACGCGCACCTGGTGACGAACCTATACGTCTCTAACGGGG
>JAWWOM010000159.1:0-10321 GCA_033851655.1 Frankiales bacterium | reverse complement strand
CGAGCTGGCGGCCGAGCTCGAGCGGTTCCTCGCCGACCACAGCGAGTCCGGCGACCAGCGCGACCTCGGCGACCTGGGCTGACCTGACACTCAGCGGGCGGGCCGGCCCTCGATGAGGGCCAGCAGTCGCTCGATGCAGCGCCGGCCGACTTCGGCGAAGTCCTGCCGGACCGGGGTCGTGGCCAGGGGTCTGCCCGACGACGACCCTGGTCAGGGGTCAGGAGACGGAGACGACCGTGAACTTGACGCTGCGCCCCAGCGGGCTCTTGAAGGCGCCGCTCTCGCCGGCGGGGGTCTGCTTGAGGGCCCGGCCCAACGGCGAGTCCAGGGTGACGATGTCAACGTCCGGGGCGACGTCCGAGCTGGTGCCGACCAGATAGGTCTCCGGATCGGTCGAACCCTCGAACCGCAGCACCACCGTTGCGCCGATGCCGAGACCCTCGCGCTTGGCCTGGGCCGGCACCTTGTTGAACAGCGCCTCGCGCAGATTGCGGATCCGGTCGTCCAGGCGGGACAGCTCCACCTGGGCGTCGTAGGAGACTGCCATGTCACCGGCGTCGCCGGAGTCCGAGAGGATGCCGGCCGCGAGTCGCGGTCGCTCGAAGTCGGTGAGCTCGTCCAGCTGCTCCTGCAGGCGCTGCCGTGCGGAGTCAGTGGTCGGCGAGCTGATCTGCGACACGGTGGGCCATCCGTTTCTCATGTTCACGAGCCCGGGCCGGAGCCCGGAAGGCGGCCGGGTCGACCGTCTCGGAGAACAGATCCAAGCATGTCTGCGTGACGATTGGGTTACCTGAGGCCGTCGCTCTCAGAACCGGCTCAGGTATTGCCCATGGCCGGTGGTCCGACCCGAGGGGTCGAGACCACCGGCCATGGACGGGTCATGGACGGGTCATGCCGGGTCAGGCCGGGTCGGTTGCGTACAGCTCCTCCACCGGCTCGGCAGCCGGCGCAACCCGCTGAGCTGCGATCTGGATCGCAGGCCGAGGTGAGCGCGCCCAGCCGGTCAACGACACAGCCAGCCCCAGCACGCCCACCGCCGTCGCGACCAGAATGCCGTCCCGGAAGCCGTTCAGCACCGTGGCCGAGGCGTGCGAGGTTCCGGTCCGTCCGGTGACGACGGCGGCGACGACAGCGAGACCGAAGGCACCGCCCACCTGGAACGACGTGTTCAGCAGCCCGGAAGCCAGCCCCTGCTCCTCGTCCGCCACTCCGCTGGCCGCCTGGACGTTCAGCGACGGGAAGCCGATGGCGAAGCCGAGACCGAGCAGCAGCATCGTGGGGAGGATCAGCGTCGGGTACGAGGCCGTGGCGCCCAGCCGAAGGAACAGCGCGTAGCCGGCCGTGAGCGACACGAAGGCGGCAACCAGCAGCCTGGCCGTGCCGAAGCGGTCGATCAGCGGAGCGATGCGGGTGGAGCCGAGCGCCACCACGACGCCGGCGGGGAGGAACGCGAGCGCTGCCCGCAGCGAGGACCAGCCGAGCAGCGACTGCAGGTAGAGGGTGCCGATGAACTGGAACCCGATGTAGGAGCCGAACAGCGCCATCGACGCGAGGTTCGCCCGGACCAGCGATCCAGACCGGAGGATCCCCAGCCGTACCAGTGGATGCGGACTCCTGAGCTCGATGGTCACGAAGGCGGCGAGGAGAGCCGCGGCGATGACGAAGCCGCCGACGGTGGACAGCGATCCCCAGCCGTGATCGGGAGCGGTGACAACGGTGCGGACGAGCAGGAGCATGGCGGCGCTCACCGTGACGGCGCCCGGCAGGTCGTAGCCTCCGGCCGGCCGCTCGTGGTGGTCTCCGGGCACGAAGCGCCGGGCAGCGAGGACGACGCCCAGGGCGATAGGGGCCGGCAGCAGGAACGTCCACCGCCAGCCGAGCTCGGTCAGCACCCCGCCGAGGACCAGACCGAGGGAGAAGCCGCTGGCGCCGACGGTGCTGAAGATGCTCAGTGCGCGGTTGCGTGCCGGGCCTTCGGCGAAGGTGGTCGTGATGATCGAGAATGCCGCCGGCGCCGTGAAGGCCGCGCTGGCCCCCTTGATGAAGCGGGCGATGACGAGCAACGTCGAGCCGGTCGCGATGCCGCCGAGCGCCGACGCGACGACGAAGACGGACAGCGCGGTCAGCAGCACCCGGCGCCGGCCGAGCAGGTCGGCAGCGCGGCCGCCGAGCAGCAGCAGGCCGCCGTACCCGAGGACGTAGCCCGACACGACCCACTGCAGCTGGCCGGTGCTGAGGTTGAGGTCCTTCTGGATGGAGGGCAGTGCCATCCCGACCATCGACACGTCGAGCGCGTCGAGGAACAGGACACCGCACAGCACGACCAGGGTCGCCCACAGCGCCCTGCTCCAGCGGGGCGCGGCCGAGGTGAACGGGACAGGGAGGGGGGATGAGGTGTGATCCATGCTTCGACAATACATGCACATGCAAAGGATGCAACCGCATCTCTTGAACCGGACATAATGTCCAGCGGTGGTAATCTAGTTGACATGGCCAAGACCGAGGCAGTTCTCGCCGAGCGGTGGCATGCGCTCGTCGAGCAGCACGCGCGGATCACCATCGCCCTCGAGCGGGCGCTCGCGGAGCACGACCTCGGCATCAGCGAGTTCGAGGTGCTGGCGGAGCTGGCGTCCGCGCCGGAGAACGAGTGCCGCATGCAGCAGCTCTCGGGGACCGTCCACCTGAGCCAGAGCGCGCTGTCCCGCGTCGTCGGCCGGCTCGAGGAGCAGGGCCTGGTCTGCCGGAACATGTGCAAGGACGACCGCCGCGGGATCTTCGCATCACTCACCCCGGCCGGCCGCGAGCGCTACGAGCACGCCCGCCCGACCCACAGCACCGTGCTGGCCCAGAACCTGCGCTAGCCCCGCAACGCCTCGAGGAAGGCCAGCTGGCGCAGCCGCTGGTAGGGGCCGCCCCCCTCATGCCCGTTGTACGCGTAGACCGCGATGTCCTTGGCCGCTGCGTAGCCGTTGTAGGCCGCGAAGACCGTGGACGGTGGGCAGACCTCGTCCATCAACGCCACCGAGAACAGTGCCGGGGCCGTCGCCCTGGCCGCGAACGAGGTCCCGTCGAAGTAGGCCAGAGTGGCGAAGGTCTCCTCCACCCGGTCCCGGAAGCCCTGCAGGTAGTCCGCGATCTCCCGGTACGGGTAGGCGTCCGTTATGGCGAGGGCACGGGCGTAGTCGCAGAGGAACGGGACGTCCGGCATCACCCCGGCCAGCCCCTCGACCAGGCCGGCGACGGCGAGGGAGATCCCGCCGCCCTGGCTGCCGCCGTGGACGACGACCCGCGTGTCGCGCAGCGGCTCGTACGAGCGGACGAAGTCGACGGCCAGGGCGGCGTCCGTGAACAACCGCCGGTAGTAGTAGTTCGCCGGGGAGTCGATGCCCCGCGTCATCACTCCCGGCACCTGGGGCGGGAGCGTGGCCGAGTCGGGCGTGTCCCCGTTGCCGTTGGCCGGGTTCCAGCCCTGGCCACGGCTGTCCACGAGCAGCAGCGCATGGCCGGCGGCGCACCAGGTGACGTTCTCGGTGGGAAAGCTCCGGCCGAGGCTGTAGCCCTGGTACTGCACCACGGTCACCGTCGGCGCGATGCCCGAGGGCAGCATCAGCCACGCGGCGATCGGCTCTCCGGCAAAGCCCGCGAACCGGACGTCGAACACCTCGACCGTGCGCAGACCCGCCTCGTACGGGGTCACCGTCGGCGGTGTGGTCGCCGCCCGGGACTCTGCCAGGGTCGCGGACCAGAAGCCGTCGAAGTCCGCCGGCTCGACCGACCGGGTCCGTACCTTCAACAGCTCGTCCAGCGGAAGATCGTTGAACACGCGGTGCCCTCCAGGCGGGCTCGAGCCGGGGCGCCGGACTGAGCGCAATCTGGCGGACCCTTGTCTACACCACGACTGGGGTACGGTGCACAACCATGACCCGCCAACTCCCGGTGCTCGAGGTCGGCGGCAGCCACGTGACCGGCGCGCTGATCGACCTCGGCGCAGCCGACCCCGTCGGCCGGACCGTACGGCGGCCGCTGGACTCCTCCGCCGATGCCGCCGCCATCATGGGCACCCTGCTCGAGGTGGGCCGCCGGCTCGGGGCCGAGCCGACGTCGGCCTGGGCCGTTGCCTTCCCAGGCCCGTTCGACTACGTCGCCGGTGTCGGCCGGTTCGCCGATGTCGGCAAGTTCGACGCGCTGTACGGGGTCGACGTCCGGGCGGCGCTGGCCGAGGGGCTGGAGTTCCCGGCTGAATCGTTCCGCTTCCTCAACGACGCCGATGCCTTCGGGCTCGGGGTGTGGGCGGAGGGCGAACAGACCGGCCGGCTGGTCTGCCTGACACTCGGCACCGGGGTCGGCTCCGCGTTCGTCGCCGACGGCCTGACCGTCGACCAGGGGGACACCGTGCCGCCGGATGCCGAGATGCACTTCACCACCTGGCAGGGCAAACCGCTCGAGGACACGGTCTCGCACCGGGCAATCGTGCGGGCCTACGCGGCCGCCAGCGGCGTGACCGTGCCGGGCGTGCGCGAGGTCGTACAGCGTTCCAGGGCCGGCGATGCCGCGGCCGCCGAGGCCCTGCGCTCAGCGTTCACCGCACTCGGGGCTGCGGTGGCGCCCTGGCTGGACCGGTTCGGCGCCACCGACCTGGCGTTCGGCGGGTCGATGGCCGCTGCCTGGGACGTGCTCGAGCCGGCGATCGCGGCCGGGCTGCGCTCGGCCCTGCACTCGCCGATGCCGCGGATGCTGGTGGCACCGGACACCGAACGCGCCGCGCTGATCGGCGCCGCCTTCTCTGCCCGGCGCTACTAGCGCAGGGGATGCAGGTGACCTGGCATCCATGAGGTGCCGGGAACGGCGGTGCCCACGCCGACAAACCGAAAGAGCCGCCGATCGCACGCAAGTAAGATCCAAAGGTCACAACGATCAGCGGACAGGGCAGGGATGACCACGGCGCAGTTCTTCGAGAGCCACTTCAACTCCGAGCGGCCCCTGCGCACGCTGATCCTGTTCTTCCGCGGCGACCGGCTCAAGCTGTGCCTCGCCGTGCTGCTGTTCACCGTCAAGTCCAGCCCGATCTGGCTGCTGCCGCTGTTCACCGCCAACATCATCGACATCGTCATCCAGCACCGGCCGGAACGCGACCTGTGGGTGCAGGCTGCGATCCTGTTCATCGTCCTGCTGCAGAACGTTCCGGTGCACACCCTGTACGTGCGTACGGCGAGCCGGGCGATCCGCGAGATGGAGACCCGGCTACGGGGCACCCTGTGCCGCCGGCTGCAGCAGCTCTCGATCGGTTTCCACCGCCGCTCCGACCCCGGCATCCTGCAGTCCAAGGTGATGCGGGACGTCGAGAACGTGGGCCTGGCCGTACGGGAGTCGTTCGACCTCGGCGTCGGCGCCATCACCACACTGACCGGCGGCATCGTGATCACGGCGCTCAAGGCACCGGTCTTCCTGCCGCTGCTGCTGTTGGCGCTGCCCACCGGCGCGGTCCTCGGCTACAGCATGCGGCGCCGGATGCGTGACCGCAACGCCGACTTCCGCCGTACCATCGAGCGGCTCTCCTCCGGTGTCAGTGAGATGACGCAGCTGGTCACGCTGACCCGGGCGCACGGCCTCGAACGCACGGCGCTGTCCCGCATCGACGACCGGCTGGCCGAGGTGCGCGACGCCGGCATTGCGGTCGATACCGAGGTCGGCTTCTTCGGATCCCTTTCCTGGACGGCATTCCAGCTGCTCGGCGGCAGCTGCCTGGTCACCGCGGCGTGGGTGGCCTATCACCGCTACCTCGGCGTCTCCGCCGGTGACGTGGTGCTGGTCAGCACGTTCTTCGTCACCCTGACCTCCAGCGTGACCCAGCTGATGAACCTCGCGCCGGCTCTGACCAAGGGGCTCGAGTCGGTGCGCTCGATCGGTGAGGTGCTGCAGGCGCCGGACCTCGAGCACAACGAGGGCAAGACCAAGGTGTCCAGCGTCACCGGCGCCTTCACGTTCGACCGGGTGGCCTTCAGCTATGCGGCTGACGCTGACGCCGACCCGGAACCTGCGCTGCACGCGCTGAGCCTGGACATCGAGGCCGGCGAGACGGTCGCGTTCGTCGGCGCCTCGGGGTCCGGCAAGTCGACGCTGCTCAACCTGGTCATCGGGCTGATGGCGCCGACCCAGGGCCGGCTGCTGCTCGACGGCCGCGACATGGCAACGGTCGACCTGCGCACGTACCGCAGGCACCTGGCGATCGTCCCGCAGGAACCGCTGCTGTTCGCCGGCAACGTCCGGGAGAACATCACCTACGGGCAGCCTGACCTCTCCGACGATGCGGTGCGCCGGGCGCTGATCGCGGCCAACGCGTGGGACTTCGTCAACCGGCTGCCGGACGGTCTGGCCACCCCGCTCGGCGACCGCGGCACCCGGCTCTCCGGCGGCCAGAAGCAACGGATCGCCATCGCCCGGGCGCTCATCCGCGACCCCCGGGTGCTCGTACTGGACGAGGCGACGTCGGCGCTGGACCCGTCCTCGGAGGAGCTCGTCAAGCAGGCCCTCAACCGGTTGATGCAGGGTCGCACCTGTTTCGTCGTCGCCCACCGGTTGTCGACCGTACGGTCGGCCGACCGCATCGTGGTCCTCGACAAGGGACGCATCGTCGAGGTCGGCGAGCACGCAGGGCTGGTTGACGCCGCCGGCCCGTACGCCCAGCTGCACTCCGCCTCGATGCGCTGAGGCGTGGCCGGGTGCGCGGCGTGCCGCGGCCCGGCCCCGGCGGCTCAGGTGATGTCGACCGGCACCTCGTACACCTCGCCGGTTGCGTGTCCTGCCTTCTCGTGCACCCGCATCACGCTCTCCTTGGACGGACCGGTGGACAGGCAGAACACCTTGCCGGCCTCGGGGTCCAGCCAGGCCCGCTCGAAGTGCACGCCCTCCTCGCCCTCGAACGCCAAGTCACGTTCGTGCGCTTCTCGCAGCTGCTCCTCGGTGACGCCGAAGAAGCCGCTGTGGACGTCCATGAAGGTAGCCATGTCAGATCTCCTTGATCGTCGGAACCTCTCCTCTCGAGTGTCACGGCCGGACGCGGCCGCGGACATCGGTCATCTGACCTACCTCCGGCGTAGGGACGCCCGATAACCTGACCTCCTGGAGGTCGTCCGTGAGCGATCTGATCACCTCACCCGTGCTGGTCGGCCGGGACGAGCTGCTGGCGCTCGCCGACCGCCGCCTCCATCAAGCCGCGTCCGGACACGGCCACCTCCTGCTGGTCTCCGGAGAAGCCGGGAGCGGCAAGACCCGCCTGCTCGGTTCGATCAGCCGCCGTGCCGAGCTGGCGCAGTTCACCGTGCTGAGCGCCGCGGCGTTTCCGGGGGACGCGGACGCCTCCGGTGGCGTCCTGCTCGATCTGGCCGGCGATCTGCGCCGGTCCGTCGCCGTCGGGATGCAGGCAGCAGGCGGGTCCATCGCCGGGCGACTGCGCGACCCGCTCAGCGCAGCCGGCGACCGGCACCGCCAGCGCCGACTGCTCGTGCAGGACGTTGCCGACAGCCTCTCCGGCCTCGACCCCGGAGGCCGACTGCTCATCCTCCTCGAGGACCTGCACTGGGCCGACCCGCTCAGCCTCGACGTGCTCCGCCACATCGCCGGACGACTGGCGGCCCGGCCGACCCTCCTCGTGGCCGCCTACCGGAGCGACGAGCTCTACCCCGGCACCCCGATCCGGGAGTGGCGGTCGCGGCTGCTCTCCCAACGGCTGGCGGAAGAGGTCAGGGTGCCTCGCCTGTCCGCAGCGCAGACCGCAACCCTGGTGAGCGCCGTGCTCGGCCGTGCCGCGCCCGCTCAGCTCGTGACCGCCATCCACGCGCGCAGCGACGGCATCCCGTTGCACGTCGAGGAACTGCTCGCCGCGGGCGACATCCTCGAACCGAGCCGGCTCACCTTCCCGGACACGCTCGCCGACGCCGTACTGGCTCGGGCCCAGGCACTGGACGGCGAGGCCCGCGACATCGGCGCCGCGGCTGCGGTGATCGGCCGGTCGTTCGACCTCGACCTCCTGACCGCCGTCAGCCAGGCCGACCCCGCCGCGGTCGACCGCAGCCTTCGTCTCCTGCGTTCGCTCTACTTCGTGCAGGCGGGAGCAGACGGACTCACCTTCGACTTCCGCCACGCGCTGATCCGCGATGCGCTGTACGACGACGTGCCACTGCCGCGGCGGACGGCCCTGCACGAGCGGGTTGCCCTTGCCGCGGTTTTGCGCGGGGACCGCGCGGCCTTCATCTCTGCGCATTTCGAGCAGGCGAAGTTGTCCGAAAAGGCTTACCAGTACGCCCTTCTCGGTGCCCAGGAGACGAGCCGGATCTCCGCCCACCGCGAGGCCCTTCAGCTCTACCGCCGGGCAGAGCGCAGCCTTTCCCCCGGGACGGCGGTCGCCGAGCAGGCGCACCTGATGGCCGCGATCGGGGCCGAGGCAGCAGCACTCGACCAGAATGCCGACGCGGCGGATGCCTATGCCAAGGCCCACCGGTTGTGGCTGCAGGCAGGTGAAGCGGTTGAGGCGGCGTCCGTCGTGCCGCCCCTCGTCGCCGTACGCCACCTCCTGGGCGATCCCTTGGAACAAAGGGTGCGCCTCCTCCAGGAGGCACTGGCCGGGCTCGACGGGGCGCCCGACGCCATGAGGGTCAGGGCCCGGGTGCTCAGCGGGCTGGCGGCCGCCTACATGCTCGACCGCCGCCTCGACGAGGCCGTCGAGTACGGGCAGCAGAGCACTGCCCTGAGCGTCGCAGCCGGTGACGAGGCGGCGGCTCTCGACACCGCGGCGACCCAAGGCAGCGTGCTGCTCTTCCGGGGCCAGGCAGCGGGCTGGTCACTGCTGGAGCGGACCGTCGACACGTGCGTCGCCTCGCTCCAGGAGGCCGAGGCCGCGCGTGCCTATCGGATGGCCGGCTCCTGCGCCTCTGTCCTGGTCGAGTACGACAAGGCCGAACGGTGGCTGACGCGCGGCATCGACTACGCCGGCGCCGTGGAGCTGTGGAACCACCGCAGCTACATGGCCGCGCACCTGGCGCACGTCCAGTGGGCCTGCGGTGACTGGGACTCAGCCCAGCGCATCGCGGAGTCCGCCCTCGCCGACGGACGCGGTGGAATCACCACGCGCATCACCGCTCAGTACGTCCTCGGCTACCTCGCGATGGGGCGTGGGGACCTGTCGATGGCGACGGCCCTGCTGACCGAGGCCCTGGAGATCGGTGAGTCGATGAACGAGCTGCAGCGAGTTTCGCCGCCGCTGTGGGGACTGGCAGAGACGGTGCTGCTCGCCGACAACCCGACGGCCGCCATTGACTTGTGTGACAGGGGCTTTGCGGCGTCCGACCGGGTTGCGGACGCCGCCTATCTGTTCCCGTTCGTGGTCACCGGCACGCGGGCGCGGCTGGCTGTCGATGACATCGGCGGCGCCGCGCAGTGGCTGTCCCGAGTCCGGGAACCTCTGCAGCGCCGGAACATTCCGGGCACATTGCCGGCTCTCGCCCACGCCCGCGGGCTTCTCCAGCTGGCCAATGGGGAGGTCGAGGCGGCCGGCGAGAGCCTGCTGGAGGCCCGGGTGGCGTGGGACGAGCGGCGGCGGTTCTGGGAGGGCAGCTGGGCCGCTCTGGATGCGGCCCGGTGCGCCGCCGCCGGGCGCCGGCACTTCGAGGCGTCAGCGCTGGCAGACACCGTACGGGCGCGGGCGGTGAAGGTCGGCTGCGTCAGCCTGGTGTCGGCGGCGGAGCAGCTGCGCGCGTCCCGACCCGCAGCCCAGGCGTGGCACCCCCTGACCGCCCGCGAGTGGGCGGTCGCGCAGCTGGTCGCCACCGGCCTCACGAACCGTCAGATCGCCGCCGAGCTGTTCCTGTCGCCCAAGACGGTGGGGACCCACGTCGAGCACGTCCTGGCCAAGCTGGGAGCCAGGCGGCGGGCGGAGATCGCCGCGTGGGCGACGAGGATCCACGCCTGAGCCTGGCGCCGGCCCGACGGTTGTGGATGCGGCTGTCGCAACCTGTCGTCTTTGCAGGTAGCTGCTAGCTGAATCGGGCGCTGGCAGCAATGCGGGCAGCCGACCGGCCTGTCACCTTTGACGAGATGGACGACCCATCCGCGAGCCATCACCAGACAGGAGACCACGATGACGCACCACGAGCCGGGACGCCGCGTGACAAGCGCCCTGGTCCGTAACCCCGAGATCAAGTGCACCGCGGCGGTGAGCCGGCCATGACCGTCGTGAGGATCAAGTGCACTCGATGCCTCACGACATCGATGCCGGAGCTGGACGCGCTGCTGGTGGAGGTCGTCGGTGTTGACGTGGAGGAGAACA